>CAZLDP010000241.1:0-4880 GCA_964558145.1 uncultured Prolixibacteraceae bacterium
GTCGAAATGCTGACCGGTGTGGACCAGTACCTCAGGAATGCCAACCTGCTGAAGCGCCCGGCTCAACGCCGACGCTTTGACAAACTGGGGTCGCGCCCCAACGATGGTGACAATTTTCTGCATGAAAAACACAATTCGGGATAAACGCTCAAATTTACTAATTTTACATCCCGTATAACCAGATTTCAAAAGACGTACCAACAAAACTGAACACAGTCAACCAATTCTTTCAACCCAAAACAGTACTTCTTTAAACAATAAAAGAATGAATAAAACATCGGATAGAAAATGCCGGATTTGCGGAAACAGCCACGAAAACAGGATTTATTGGATCCGGGAGATGCAAATTGGTCTGGCAGAAGATTTTGAGTATTTTCAATGTGACAATTGTCGTTGCATCCAGATTGCTGCCATCCCCGATGATATGTCGAAATACTATGCTTCCGGTTATTATTCCTTTAATGCCCCCAAACAGATAAAAAACAGAATCCTCAAAACCATTACCCTGCAAACCAAAAAAAAACTGGTCCAATATTACACGGGCACGTTTAATTTCACGGGATTGATCTTATCTCTTTTTTTTGAGAATCCATTTCCCTGGTATCAAGAACAACCGGCCAGGTTCGATTCCAGAATCCTGGATGTCGGTGCAGGCTCAGGACGTTTACTCAATTCTATGCAAAGGAGCGGCTTTACAAACCTCACCGGATTAGATCCCTTCATTGAGCAAACAATCACCTATCCGGAGAATCTGGTTATCCACAAAAAAGAGCTGTGGAAAATCAACGGGGAATACGATCTGATTATGTTTCATCACTCGTTCGAGCACCTGGAAGCTCCCCTTAAAACATTACAGGACGCATCCCGGCTTCTGGCTCCCGGGGGTTCTGTTTTGATCCGTATCCCCCTTGAAGGAGGATATGCATGGAGACATTATCGTGAGAAATGGGTTCAACTGGATGCTCCCCGTCACTTTTTCATTCATTCTGTAAAAAGCATGGAGATTCTGTGCGAAGCAGCAGATTTTCAAATTGAAAAGATCGAATACGATTCTTCATCCTTACAATTTACAGGAAGTGAGAGTTATCTCCGGGGCGTTCCACTCTCCTCAAAAGTCAAATTATTCACTAAACGGCAGATCAAAAAATATGCACGCGAAGCTATCCGCCTCAATCAGCAAAAAGATGGAGATGCTGCCTGTTTTTATTTAAGAAAGAAACTGCAACAAAACGGTTGAAAGGCAATTGCTGATTTTACAGATGAATGACCCAATTGATATGAACATTCCTGCAAAACATAAAAAACTGATTCTTATTTACTTAAACTATTCCAGTTTTGTAAGCAGCGATTTCGTGAACCTCTCGTTGTTCAGCCAGGTAACCCGGTACCATTTCAAGACAGGGGAAGGTTTGTTCTCTCTGGCTCTTCAGATGATGAAGCAATTCATTTATTTATTGTTTAACATTTACAGGTACGATTTCTTGTTGATCTGGTTTGCCGACACTCACGCTTTCTTCCCTGTTTTAACCGGGAAAATATTTGGGAAAAAAACCGCCATCGTGATTGGCGGATTTGATGCGGTTTCAATCCCGGATATGAAATATGGATTGTATTGTGCTAATAAACCACGACAGGTTTTGGGTAAATTTGCCATCAGAAATGCCACCTATTTACTTCCTGTGGATGGTAGCCTGATTGAGAACACCAACTTTTTCGCAGACCAAAGCGGGAAAGGATTGCCGGTAGGGATTCGTCATTTCGTGAAAGGCATCCGGGGTAAAATCAGGGTGGTCCCTACCGGATATGATCCGGATTTCTGGAAACCGGTTGCAGGCGTACAACGCCATCCTTCCGTTGTGACAGTAGGTTCTATTCCTGACATGAAACGATGGCATTTGAAAGGCTGCAGTTTTTTAGTCCGGATTGCTGCCGCCATTCCTGAGCTTTCATTCCACATATACGGGGTCAGCGATAAGATGAGGGTTGAACTGGAACCTCTTCAGCTTCCCGGAAATGTGTATCTTCATGGATTGGTCTCCCCGGAAGAACTTCCTGCAGTCTACTCATCCCATTTAATTTATGCACAGTTATCCCTGACTGAAGGACTTCCTAACGTTTTATGTGAAGCCATGCTTTGCGGGTGTATCCCTGTCGGTTCTGATGTGAACGGAATTCCCGGGGTGATTGGAAATAAAAACCTGATTATCAAAGAAATGAACGTAAGGCAAGCGATTGACACCCTGGTATATGCCAGGTCGTTGGCTGATCGTTGCGGCGATCACTTCAGAAGCCGTATTATTGAAAAATTTCCCCAAGTAAACCGGTTAAATATTCTGCGTTCGTTGATCGGGTAATTTCAGTGGATTGTTTCAAACAACGGTCACCGGTCGCGGATCTGCTGAAGTAATGCCATCCACTGTGCAAAACACACCTCCAGACTGTATTTATCCAGGATTTCCTGCAGACCGTTTTTCCCCATTGTATTTCTCAGCGCTTCATCTTCTATCAGTTGAACAAAAGAATCGTACCATTCCTGACTTGTGCTGCAAAGAAAGCCCGTTTTACCTTCTTCTACAATTTCGCTGTTGATGCCCACCGGCGTGGCAATCACCGGCAATTCAGCGGCCATATACTGAAGGAGCTTATATCCTCCTTTCCCTCTTTCAAAATCGCCATCATCAAGGGGCATAATTCCAATATCCATACGGGAAAGAAAATCAGCCTCCTTTTTCAGGGACCAGGGTACAATTTCAGGATGAATTCCGGATAAAACACCGGCTTTACATCCCACGAAGAGAAAAGCAACCGGATAGGTTTCCTGAAGTTTCAGAAAAACATCCTCCAACTGATCAAGATATTTGGAGGTCCATTCACTTCCGATCCAACCAATGGTAATGACTTGGCTTTTAGGCTGTCTTGCCACCGTTTTGTCAATTTTTACCGGTGATGTGATGACCTTTACCCGGGCATTGAATTGCAAAGCAAATGTTTGAAGAACCGGACTTCCGGTAATCACCCAATCGGCCAAACCGATCATTTGTGCCGTTTTATCGAAGGCATGCCGATCCCCGGCAGCAATATAGAGTGCATCATCAAAATCGTAGATGATTTTTCTTTTCCGCCACCGGACCCAGTGCAAGAGCAAGGGATGCAGAAAATGTCGCTGTATAAACAACAGATCATAATGGGAAAAGAGCAACGCACCGGTGATTCTTATCCAATTGATCCGTTTCAATGCCGGAAATACAACCATTCTGCCCGGCCAGGAGCGATATTTCGGGGATATCCGCGGAATCCATCGCACGGCAAACCCATTTTGCCTGAAAAGAGGAAAATAGTTCACTGCCCTGATCCGGGAACTGGCATGGTCTATGTTTCCCTGGGTAATGACCAGCATGCGGGTTTTAGGATAAGCAGCCATCGTGTTTTACTGTGAATTAAGGGTGACGGAAAGTAAAAATCCGCCTGAAAATATGTTCGACCACCATGTTGACTTCAGGTGACACCCTCAGAATATACGATGAAACTCCATAGGTGAGTACCACGACAGTGCTTCTTAGGAGGATATCGGAGATCAGAGGCAACGCCGGAATTAACCGGCCGACAGCATAACTCACCAGCCCGATGGCCGCGATCCACAGCAATTCTCTTTTCAATCCAAAAATTCCATAGGCTATTCTTTGGAGGGCAGCTTGAAGCAGGGCATTCACCACCAGGGTGATCATGGTGGACAGCGCGGCGCCCACAATCCCATACCGGGGAATCAACAGAAAACTGAGAACAAACTGAAGAGCCACCGACAATCCTAAGAAAAGCGTGTTGTAGCGGAAGTGACCTGAAATTTCAGTGATATTTCCGGCCAGGCCAATGACGGTACTGACAAGTATTCCCGCAGAATAGATAATCAGGACCCCCTTCCCATCCCCATATTCTGGAGGCAGTATCCTGAAAATATTCCCGAGGTTCACCAGGATGCCCACAAAAATGAGTGTGCCTATAATCGCCTGGTTGAGTGCTGATTTCTGGTAAATCTCCTGAATATGTGCCATGTCGTTTTTTTTCCATGACTCGGCAAGGATTCCGGTAGCAATTTTAAGAACAGCATTGTACGGAATTCTGATCAAAGTGGCAAAAAGTGCACATACGCTGAAAACGCCCACTTCACTCAGTGAAAGGTACTGATTGACAAAAATCCGGTCGACATTGACCAGCATAATCCCTGCCAGGCCATTGATAAATCCGAACAACATGGTTTCTCCGGTTTCGCGGCGCAACGATTTTCCCCAAAACGAGATTTGGGGTTTAAGGCTGAAATTATTACCGCGTATCAGTACAATGATCACCGGAATAACGGGCAGGCTCATCGAAAGAATATAGCCGGTGAAAAAGAGCCTGAAATCGATCCAACCCACCAAAAACAGGAGAATCAGGAGCAGATTGATCACCTTATGCATAAATTCCAGCCAGAAAGTACCCGTAACGGCATCGTACAACATTTTGTTGTAGTTGTCGAGAAGGATAAAAAGGATCCGCATCAGCACCAGCGGCATCAGCAGGTACAAATATTCCACGATCAGGGGCGAACGGCTGGTATTGGTTTCGATGATCCAGGGTTTGAGCAGCATGAAGGCGGCCACAGTCAGCGTGAAACCCAGCAGACCGGTGGTCAGGGCCAAAAAAAGAAAACCATTATGGTGGTTCCTGTGATTTCTGAACCGGGAGAAAAGCCGGTTGATCACACTGGTGAAGCCCAGGGTTCCGAATTGTGCAAAAATCAGGGAAACGGAGGCAAACAACTGGACCAAACCCATTTGTGCAGTATCAAAAAACTGGGGCATGATAATCCCCACATTGATATAGCCGATTACAATACCCAGGTA
>CAZLDP010000242.1:0-4879 GCA_964558145.1 uncultured Prolixibacteraceae bacterium
TCTCCATATTGACCTTTGCCAGGAGCTGCCGGGGCAGGGAATAGCCCAAAGTGAAATTTTTCAGCCTTAAATAGGCCACATTCAGAAGATACCTGTCGTTGGGAAGGTAATTCCATTTGGTAGTCTGACTGTATTCCATAGGCCTGGGATAAAAAGCACCTGTATTTTCGGGTGTCCAGTAATCAAGGGTATGGGCATAGTTGGCCTCCGCTCCGTAATACCCGGGGAGTATTATGTTACCCGTCGCCCAGATGGAACGTTTACCCACCCCCTGGAAGAAAATACCGGCATCAACTCCTTTCCAGTCTGCGTCAATACGGAAACCATACTGATATCGGGGATTGGTATTGCCGATAACAGTTCTGTCACCTGGATCCCCGATCGTGTTGGTCCCATAATTAATCACACCGTCCTTATTGATATCCTTAAACCGGACATCACCGGGGCTGAACTTGAACAATCCCGATTCAAAAATATACTGGTTGGCTATTCCATCAGCCATGGTATTCTTCATCTGGCCGTCGGGTTGTTTGGTTTGCTTGATCACATCGTTTTCCCACACAAAATGTTCTTTCTGGAACAAACCCTCCGTTTTGTACCCCCAGATCTCCCCTAAGACTTTGCCTTGATAATAGGTAGAACTGATCAATGGATCCTCAGCGGAAGCATATTTCGACACCACAGTTTTGAAGTCCATGAACTGCCCGCTCAGAGAGAGCCTGAACCCGTTGTTGAAAATGTGTTTGTAATCGGCAGAAATCTCAATCCCGTTGGTTTTCAACTCACCGAAGTTCCGGCGGGGAGCGGAAGTACCCACCGTGGATGGAACCGTTTCTCCGGGAGCCAGCATGTCGAGGGTCTTCCTGTTGTACCAATCGACAGTAACACCCAGCTTATCATTGAAAAAGCGGGCATCGGCACCCACATCCACCGAGGTCACCGTTTCCCAGGTCAGGGAGGGATCGACCAGCAGGGGCTGTGCCCCCGAAGAAGCTATGGAGATGTAGGGCACCCAATTGTTGTTGATCAGCCAATAGGCTCCCGAAGCTGTGGGATTGGTCACACCCAGGGTGGAAATAAAAGCATTGAGCGGAACGTCCTGATTACCCACTTCCCCGTAAGAAGCCCTTAATTTCAGATTACTCAGGGTGGGTTTCAAAGGCTCGGCCCAGGGTTCTCCCGTCACACGCCAGGCAGCAGAAGCCGAGGGAAAAAATCCCCACTGCATCCCTTTTCCGAATTTGGAAGAACCGTCATAACGGCCGTTTACTTCCAGAATATACTTCTCTTTGTAAACATAATTGAGCCTTCCGAAGAATCCGGCCACCGACCACCAGGTGTGGTTTGATCCGGCAGTCTGGTCTCCTCCGGCCAGATTCACCTCACCTTTGTCAAAGTCGTATAACAAGGCTCTTTTTGCCTGGAGGTAGATGTATTCCGCATCCTCCATATTGGTACCTCCCATCACTTTCAGATAATGGTCGCCGAAATTATTCTCATAGGTAACATACCCGTTAAAGGTGTTTCTCAGATTTTTGGAAGAGGTGTACTGGGCATAGTCATACGAGGCCGAACTGTATATTTTGGTCACCTCCTCAAAAGTATCACTGGTTACCGCTGACGTTCTGCTCCAGAAATCAACTCCCCTGACATATCCTCCCACGGTATGGTTAGTGGCAAAAGTCTGCCCTAAAGTATAATCAAAATCGGCAGTGAGTCCTTTTACCAGGCGCAAAGTAGTCCCAAGAGTATATCTGCTGAAGTATTCATCGTCCTCCACTGGCCTTGCCGACTTGAGGTCATTGACCCCTCCGCGGAATTCAGCGCCCTGGTAGGTACCGTAGGGATAAACCTGGTGCCACCGGTACAGGTAGTACTGCGGATCATAGGCACTGCTGGCCCATAGGAAAGGGGTCTCCTCCATCGACTTGGCATACATGTACCTGCCTCTCAGCGTCAGCCACTTGGTGACATCGGACGAAACAGATCCGGTGATGTTTCTGCGTTTGTAAAAATCGGAAAAAAGCCTCAGAATCCCTTTTTGGTTCAACAAACCGGCCGAAAGGGTATAAGTTGTTTTATTACTTCCTCCGCTGACCATAAGGTTCTGGTTTTGTTGCGGGGTCCAGTCCTTGTAATAGATATTGTAAATATCCCATGGACGGTAGAAATAAGCTCCTCCGCTGGCCCTGTATTCAAAATCGCGACCCTGCACCATTTCACGTCCCAGTTTTGAATCGCTGTAACTTCCGTATTGGTCGATCCATTCCTTTACCCGCTTGATCACATCGGGATTGTAATAATAACCGACCTGTCCGTATTCCCATGTAGGGGTGGTTTTCAGGGCATTAAGCTGGTCGTAGGAGTACTGAAGATTTAGGTCAGCCCTCGAGTGTTTCGGAACATCCGTGGGGGTCGCCCAGGAGAAATTGTTGGAATAGGTCACCTTCACCTTGCTGTCTTTCACACCCGATTTGGTTGAAATCAGAATAGCCCCGAATGCCGCCCTTGCACCATAGATGGCCGTAGTGGAGGCATCCTTGAGCACCGATATACTCTCGATATCGTCGGGATTGACATAAGACAAATCGGGTACTTCCACATTATCCACCATAATCAGCGGATCTCCGGTTCCCCCGCCTATGGTGCTCACAACCCCCCTGATCTTAATGGTGGGAGTCTGGCCAATCAGACCGGAGGTGGTCGTCACAATCAGCCCCGGCGTAGTGCCTTGCAATGCCCTACCCACATCAGTGATAGGCCTCGATTCCAGCGTCTTATCTACCATCACAGTCGATACCGCTCCCGAAAGGTTTGCTTTCTTTTGCACACCGTATCCAACCACCACAACCTGTTCCACATCATAAGACAAGGACTCAAGGGATACTGGGATGACACTCCTTCCATCCACCGGAACTTCAAGAGTTTTCATCCCCACATAGGAAAACATCAGCGTAGCGGCGGATCCGGCCGTAATCTGGTAACGTCCGTCAATGTCAGTCACTGTACCGAAAGTCGTCCCCTTTACCATCACAGACACCCCAGGTAACGACTCGCTGGTCCTGGCATCGGTAACCTGCCCCCTGACTGTAACCTGCTGTGCTACGGAAACCTGCGGAAGCAGAAATCCCAGCACCGTAAAACACACAATAACGATTGTTCTCATTACATTCTGGATTTGGTTTAAGTAATTCACATTATTCTGAAGTATTATAATTTGATCTTTTCCAGACATGCACATTCAGGAACGAAAGATATAAAAAAATCTGTTATTTTGTATTACAACTTTTTAAGTTTTATTAACTTTTTTTTATCTGCTTTTTTTACAGCGGTCGAACACCTGTTCCCGGCCGCATGGGCAGTACCACTTTTCCATCCACCACCTGAACACCTTCGTATAAATCGTTGCTGATTAACAGATTTCCGTCCAGATCGGCATAATCCACCCAGGGCGACAACTGCGCGGCCGCCGAGATGCCACAGGAAGTTTCGGTCATGCATCCGATCATCACCTTCATACCCAGGGCACGGGCAAGGATGATCATTTTCCGGGCAGCCCTTAATCCCCCACATTTCATCAATTTGATGTTGATCCCGGTGTATACACCTTGCAAAGGCAGCACGTCTTCAGGAGTCTGTACCGCCTCATCGGCAAAAATGGGAAGCGGGCTTCGCGAAGTCAGCCACGCCAAGTCCTCCCTGGCTTCCTTTTTCATGGGCTGCTCCACAAATTTCACCCCCCGTTCCGCCAGCCAGTGACACATATCAAGCGCCTGCTCCCGGTCGGTCCATCCTTGGTTGACATCCACAAAAAGGGGTACAGCAGTGACCTCCCTGACCGATTCAATCATCTCCCGGTCATTGCCCCTTCCCAACTTTACCTTTAATAATTTAAACATGGAAGCCTCCCGCGTTTTTTCTTTCACCACTCCGGGAGTGTCGATTCCGATGGTAAAACAGGTATGGGGGGTTTCACCGGGATTGAGGCCCCACAAACGGAAACAGGGTTGTCCCAACACCTTCCCTGCCAGGTCGTGAAGGGCGATGTCAATAGCCGCCTTGGCCGCAAAATTCCCTGGCCCGGCGCCATCCACATAATCGAGAATATCCTCCGTAAGCCGGGGATCGCTGAACTGCCCCAGGTTAAGCCGGCTCAGAAATCCGGTGACCGACTCCTGCGTTTCAACCAGATAGGGAGGAAGACTTGATTCACCATATCCGGTTATCCCGTTCCATTCGATCTCGGTCAATACCACAGGGGTAGTCTTCCTCGAACTGCCCGCCAGGGTGAAGAGATGTTTGAGTTGTAACTCGTAAGGCCTGAAACGCAGTACCAGAGGCATCTCTTTCCATTCGGGAGAAGGGGCCTCTAATGGCTTGCACCCCGAAACCGTTTGGCCCAGGACCGCACTTCCTGCAACCAGACCTACTGATTTTAAAAAACTACGGCGGGAAGAGCAATTTTCTTCATTTGAAGAAGATACAATTTGAAAATGAGATAATGACTTCATGGGAAAATTTGAAAATGAGGTAATTTAAAATTTTAAAAATGAGGTAATTTGGAAATTTGAAGAAGACTTTGTGGAACTACAGTTATTTTTCGGCAAGGTGGATTTACTGATTTTTTTCAATACCAGGGATGGTCCTTTATCGCAAGATATCCGGACTGGGATGCCATTCCCAATACTCTTTTAGCACCCACAAAGGTAGAGAAGAGATAGCGGCTGAAATGGGATTGGGCGCTGTCCATGCTGTTGATCCACACCTGACCCGAAGAATGGATCACCTCCCGGTTGCCCGCATAGATTCCCACATGAATGATCCGCAGGGGCTCCTTCCTTCCGAAAAAAAGCAAATCGCCGGGTTGAAGGTTCTCCTG
>CAZLDP010000243.1:0-4855 GCA_964558145.1 uncultured Prolixibacteraceae bacterium
CGGGAACAGGGAAGAGCAACTGAGGGTTAACTACCTTGCCGACGGTTTCCACGACCTTCAGTTTTCCGGAAACCTGGCCGTAATCCGTACGCTTCCCGGCTATGCCAGCAGCATAGCTGCCGTGATCGACGCAGCGAAACCTCAGTTGTTGCTGGGCACCATTGCCGGCGACGACACCATCCTGCTGATCCTGAAGGAGGGGTTTACCCGTGAAGAACTTGTCAGAAAACTGATTGACATCATGCCTTATCTGAAAACTAAAATAGGAAACAATCAATTAAAATGAAGGAACTCAAAAAAATTACCATAGAAATAGCCCATGCGGGGCATGTGAAATATGTGGATACCATTAATGACACCATTGATGCGGCTGCCAAGCAGCGCGGAACAGGGATAGCCCGCAGGACCCACGAGTACCTGGCCACGAAGATGGAAGAGGGTAAAGCGATCATCGCACTCGATGGAGAGGAATTTGCTGGGTTTTGCTATATTGAATCGTGGGGCACAGCCCGCTACGTGGCCAATTCGGGATTGATTGTCAGGGATGAATACCGGGGAATCGGGTTGGCCAAGGCCATTAAGAAGAAAGCCTTTGAACTTTCGAGGAAGAAATTTCCCGAGGCCAAGCTTTTTGGACTCACCACCGGACTGGCTGTGATGAAGATTAATCACTCCCTGGGTTACCGCCCGGTGACCTACTCGGAGCTTACCGACGACGACGCTTTTTGGAACGGATGCAGGGGATGTGTGAATTACGATATTCTGGAACGGACCAACCGGACCAAATGTCTTTGCACGGGGATGTTGTACGATCCCGCCTGGGAAACTGAAAAAAACGGATACGGCAGTGAAATCAAGAAACGCTCCCTGCTCGATTACATTCATAAATTCAATCCTAAAAACGGACTCAGATTGTTGCAGGAGAACCGGAAAAACAAAAAAATGAGTGATAATAATAAATAACGTATGAAAGAAAAATTAGTGCTGGCATTCAGCGGGGGACTCGACACTTCGTTTTGTGTAAAGTATCTGACCGAGGAGAAAGGGTTTGAGGTATACACGGCCACTGCCAATACAGGTGGATTTTCGACTGAGGAGCTCGCCCGGATCGAAGAAAAAGCATACCGGCTCGGTGCGAAAGAGCATATTACCATTGATGTAACCCGTGAATACTACGATAAATGCATCCGGTATATGGTTTACGGAAATGTGCTGAGGAACCACACCTACCCCATTTCCGTCAGTTCGGAGCGGGTATTCCAGGCTATTGCCATTATTGAATATGCCAAAAAGATCAATGCTTCGTATGTGGCTCATGGAAGCACGGGGGCTGGGAATGACCAGGTCAGATTTGACCTTACTTTCCAAGTGCTGGCACCCGGCATCCGGATCATCACCCCCATCCGTGATCTCGGGCTCAGCCGCGACCAGGAGATCGCTTACCTGAGAGAACATGGCGTCAAGGATGACTTCACCAAAATGCAGTATTCCATCAACCAGGGACTTTGGGGCACCAGCATCGGCGGAAAAGAGACCCTAACCTCCTCCCAGCCCCTGCCGGAAAGCGCCTATCCCAGACAACTGCAAACCACCCAACCACTTGACCTGGAGCTCACTTTTACCAGGGGCGAACTGACTGCCCTCAATGGGGAGATCTATGCCAACGGGGCTGAATTGATCCTTGCCCTGGAAAAACTGGCTGCACCATACGCCATTGGCCGCGACATGCACGTAGGCGATACCATTATCGGTATCAAAGGAAGAGTCGGCTTTGAAGCGGCAGCGCCCATGGTGATCATCAAGGCGCATCACCTGTTAGAGAAACACACCCTGACCAAATGGCAGTTGTACTGGAAAGAACAGATTGCCAACTGGTACGGAATGTTTTTCCACGAAGCACTATACCTCGATCCGGTGATGCGCAATATGGAAGTTTTCCTGGAAAACACCCAGCAGAATGTGAACGGGAAAGTGTTTGTCAGGCTCCATCCCTACCGGTTTGAACTGATGGGTATCGATTCGCCCAACGACCTGATGAATTCGGCTTTCGGACACTATGGTGAAGACAGCAAGGCATGGACGGGCGATGACGTGAAAGGATTTACCGCTATTTTGGGAAACGCACAAAAAATCTACTTTACCGTCAACAAGGAAAACTGACCGGCACCCGCCCGGGGCAGCCACCCTATGACAAACCACATCCCCGGCAAGGGAACCTTTGCCGGAAAATATCAACAGTCATGAAAAAAATTAAAGCAGGAATCATCGGAGGAGCAGGATATACAGCCGGTGAACTGCTCCGGATTCTTTTGAACCATCCTGGGGTAGAAATTGCCTTTGTGCAGAGCAGCAGCCATGCCGGGAAACCGGTTGTGTCGGTCCATACCGATCTGTGCGGCGAAACAGGGATCTGTTTCACCGGGGATTTTCTTACTTGCGACGCCGATGTGCTTTTTCTCTGCCAGGGGCATGGAAAATCAAGGTCATTTATCGAAAATAACCGGTTCCCCGCTTCGCTCAGGATAATTGATCTGAGTGCCGATTACCGGATTAACGATGGATCGCATGATTTTATTTACGGATTGCCCGAGTTAAACCGCAACCAGATCCGGAGTGCCCTTCATATTGCCAATCCTGGATGTTTTGCCACGGCTATTGAGTTGGGGTTCCTTCCGCTGGCAGCAGGGGGATGTCTTCGTGGCCCCATCCATGTGCAAGCCATTACCGGGTCAACAGGGGCAGGCCAGCAGCCTTCTGAAACGACCCATTTCAGTTGGAGAGAAGGTAATCTGAGCGCCTATAAAATTTTCGGACACCAGCACGAGGCGGAGATCCTCCAAAGTCTGAAGCAGCTTCAGCCTGGTTTCCACGTTGAACTGAACTTTATTCCCATCAGGGGAAACCATACCCGGGGTATTTTCATGGCAGGTTATACCCGTTTCGAAGGGAGCGCCGAAGAGGCTTTTCCCCGTTATACTGCCTTTTATGAAGATCATCCCTTTACCCTTGTAACCCCGGAATTGCCTTCCCTGAAACAGGTCGTCAACACCAACAAAGCCCTCGTTTCACTTGAGAAACATGGAGACAACCTGGTAGTAATCACCTGTATTGACAACCTTTTAAAAGGAGCATCGGGACAGGCCGTACAAAATATGAACCTGATGTTCGGAATGGATGAAACGGCCGGCCTGAAGCTGAAACCCTCGGCATTTTAAAAATTGAAGCATGGAACTTTTTGATGTTTATCCGCTTTTGAATGTCACACCGGTGAAAGCTTCCGGCTGCACCTTGTGGGATACCCAATTCATTCCCTATCTCGACCTTTACGGTGGACATGCCGTGATCTCAATCGGCCATTCCCATCCCCACTTCGTGGAAAAAATCAGCCGGCAACTGCAGAATATTGTCTTCTATTCCAACTCAGTCCAGAATCCACTGCAACAAGAACTGGCCGATAAACTGGGAGATTTGTCGGGTTATCCAACCTATCGACTTTTTCTGTGCAACTCAGGCGCTGAAGCCAATGAAAATGCGATCAAACTGGCATCCTTCGTGACGGGTCGCAAGAAGTTCATAGCCTTCTCGGGTGGATTTCACGGAAGGACATCCGCAGCCGTGGCCCTCACCGACAATCCAAAAATCGTAGCCCCGGTGAACCGGACCGACAATGCGCTTATTCTGCCCTTCAACGACCGCGAGGCGGTGAAAGAGGCCTTTGCATCTGATGAAATTGCAGGAGTTTTGGTGGAAGGTATTCAGGGGATCGGGGGAATCCGGTTGCCTGAGTCCGGGTTCCTGAAGGAACTGGAAAGGCTCTGCCGGGAAAACGGCGCATTGCTTATTCTTGATGAAATCCAGAGCGGATACGGACGGTCGGGCAGGTTTTTCGCCCATCAGTACGAGGAAATCCGGCCCGACATCATCACCATGGCAAAAGGGATGGGGAATGGTTTTCCGGTAGGCGGACTGCTGATCTCGCCCGACATACAAGCCTGGCACGGGATGCTGGGAACTACTTTCGGCGGAAATCACCTGGCCTGCGCAGCCGCAATTGCCGTTCTGGAGGTCATCCAATCGGAAAACCTCATTGCCAAAGCAGGTGCGACCGGAGCATTTCTGATGGAGAAAATCAGCCAGATAGATGAAAAAATCAGAGTCCGGGGAAGGGGGCTGATGATTGGGGTGGAGTTTCCAGGTCCTGTTGCACAAATCAGAAAAACATTGTTAAACGAATTTCATATCTTTACGGGCTTCAGCGGAACCACCATTCTGAGACTGCTCCCCCCTCTTTCCCTTACGGAGGAAGAGGCTACCCGTTTTACCGATGCCCTGGCCCTTATTATGCAGCGAACAGTTACCAGGGAACCGTGCCAACAGTAACTTTGAGTTCTGATTTTACACCGAATTGTTATGATAAATAAAAAAATAGCCCTCATTGGTGGAGGAAATCTGGGAACGGCAATTGCCACAGGATTGCTGATATCGGGTGAAGTAGCACCTGAAAACCTGTTGGTTACGCGCCGAAGGGTGGAATTGCTGAATAAGCTGAAAGAAATGGGAATTCAGACAGGCAGCGACAACCTGGAAGCCGCAAAAAATGCCGACATCATTATTTTAGCGGTAAAACCCTATCAGGTGATTGACATTCTGAAGAACATCCTTCCTGCGCTTACCCGGGATAAAATCCTGATTTCCCTGGTTGCCGGAGTCGATCTGAAAGAACTTACCCAGGTCACTGAAGGGAGAATCCCGGTTTTCAGGGCTATGCCCAATACGGCCATAGCCCTGAGGGAATCGATGACGCTGATTTCTACCAACGGAACGAGTGAGGAAAAGCGGAACCTGGTCATTGATC
>CAZLDP010000244.1:0-4843 GCA_964558145.1 uncultured Prolixibacteraceae bacterium
ATAACATATGCCGGTTGCCACAGGATGCAAGCCTTTCAATGCGGGCATTTTTTTTGTTCCCGGCAGATGAAAAAAGGAATAAACAAGACCGTTTCCGGCTTGGCTGCTCACCACCCTGTATTGCGCACCTGCCATTGGACTTTCCCCTTTGTCACTGAATATTTTTGCATTGACTACTGCTGATTTGTCCAGCGTAAAGGGTTCGGCATACAAAGCAGATTCGCGGGTAGGCACACTCCCGTCAGTGGTAAAACGGATTTCACCTTCAACTCCCATGGGAATTTTAATTTTCACTTCTGCCACGGTATCCACAAAAAGATCCCCGTTCACCGTACTTATTTTTTTTGAAACAAAAGCAGGAGGTGGTAATATTTCAGGACCTTTATAAAGATTGTCCGGTTCTCCAAACCCCTCAAAAGCAGCCTTAACCGCTCGTCCCACCCAAACCTGCGGCGCTTCCAGCCCTAAGGCAAATGCCACATCGGCAGCCACATCGTACCGGTATATTTGTTGTTTTATGTGATAACCTTTTTTGATTCCCTTGCCTGAATAGATGATGGGAGTAGTCAGTTCTTCATAGAAATTTCTGCCGTGGGCATAAAAAATTCCCCCGTGATCGGAAACAATCATAATCATTGTTTTATCAATCATTCCGGCTTGCTTTAAAGCATTGACGATGGTACGGACATCGTTGTCTGTTTCCTGAATGGTTTTTAAGTATTCAGCCGACATATGCCCTTTTGAATGCCCCGCTCCGTCCACATCATCCATTTGAACAAACACAAAGTCGGGTTTTTTTTCCAGGATGTATTGAGCTGTTTTCGCAGCGGCTTCACGTGTGTTTTTACAAGCTTCATACCGGTTCATGCATTCCACTTCCAGCATGGTTTCGACCAAATATCCCCACTGGCTGAAGCAGCCTATCTCCGCATCGGGTTTCTGCTCTCGAATTACGCTGAAGATATTGGGAAAGATTTTGTTTTTGGAGGTGGCCACAGGCGGAAATTTATCAATGTTTCTCTCCCACGAGTTGTCAATCACTCCGGTAGCTTCGGGGCCGGCGCCGCACAACATGGCATTCCAGTTCGGGGCGCTGACTGTAGGTAGCACACAGCGAACCTGGTAACTGTAAGCCCCGTTTTGCAGCAAACTGTCCATACAAGGGGTTTCCGCCTCCAGAAATCCCTGGACACTCATGCCATCTATCCCGATGACTACCACGTGTTCAATACCTTTGGGAAATTTATTCCCCTGGTGACATGCGACCAACAGCATGATCGCAACAATTCCTAAACTCCTTTTTATTGCAATCATACTCTTAAAAAGATATTTTTCCTGTACATGTAATAGAGCAACAACCAAACCAGCATAATGCGCAGTGAGGTATGAATGACCGGTTCAATGCTTCCTAACAAAACGGTCCACCCGAAAAACCGACTGCATACTTCTCCTATGTTGATAAAACCATATAAAAGATAAATAAATATGGAATTCAATCCGATAATCCGGAAGAAAAACGCCCATTTTTTCCAACCTTTGACATCGATAATCCAATAAAAAACAGCCATCAGAACAAATCCTATTCCCCCTGCCAGCAAATTGAAAGTCGATGTCCAGCATTTCTTGATGATTGGATAAAACGAACTTAACAGAAGTGCTAAAACAATGGACGACCCGCCAATGATTAAAAGTTTGATAACTTTTTGATTGTCATTTTCCCCGGCATTACGTAAAATATGTCCGGCAACACTTCCCATTAACGTGATTGCAGTAGCAGAAACAATACACAGGAGCCCTTCCGGATCATATATCTCTCCATGCAGACGTCCGGGTAACAGCATACGATCGATGTATCCGTTGATACAACCTTCGGGTGTAAGCACTCCGGCGCCAATTCCGGGAACAGGAACCAGTAACTGAATCAGGCTGTATCCGACCAGAATGCCTCCCAGCCAATACAGGCGGGTTTTCAACGAACGGGAATGAATCACTATCAGTGCGGCAAACATATAGGCCAATCCGATTTGTCCAAGCACCGACGCGAACCGTGGGTTTTCAAATCCGTTTGCAAACACTCCATTGTAAACCATTCCCAGGAGGAGAAGGATTAATCCCCGTTTTACCGCTTTTTTGACCAATTCAGTTTTGGCAACTCCTTTTTCCAGTTTAGCAAGGAGTGAAAACGGGATAGCCACTCCGCTGATAAACATGAACAAAGGGAAGATCAGATCTTCGAAATTAAATCCGGCCCATTGGGCATGATGAAACTGGTTATTGAGGGCTTGCATCCACCCGGCTCCTGACCAGGTTGCCAATGCAGCAATCAGGGTTCCTCCTCCGGTGATCCAGAACATGTCGAATCCGCGCAGAGCATCCAGCGACGTTAGTCGTTCACTGGCTTTTGAAAGTTGTGTTTTGTTGTCCATGTTTTATTTCATTTACGTGTCCGATAAAAAGGTGTTTAAAATATGTCAAGTCTCCCACGTGCATGATCGTTCGGCCATCGGGCAATATACTCATGTCGACGTTGCTCCCCAATTACTGGTGACACAGCAGCACTCAAACCTACCCCTGTAAGGCACTTGGTTTTTGTATCCTGCTTAGTACAGTATGATTGATGCTGATCGTCTCGTCCACACGGTACTCTTTCCCGGAGGTCCGTTTCGTATTCGAATCGTGAATAACCATCAGTTTGTTATCCTTTGACAGATGAATATCGATTTCCAAAGCATCAGCACCCTGCTCCCAGGCAAGCGCTACTGACGTGGTGGTGTTTTCGGGAGCATGAAGAGAAGAACCTCTGTGAGAACTAAACTCCACCTGGGGGGTGCGCACCGGCAGAGGGTGATGGCAAATAATGGGATCAGCAGATTTTCCATAAATCAATTTATAATAATTCTTATTTAAGTAAATTTCGATAATCCGTTGAACCTGTTTATCGGAACAACAATTGAGCATTGAAATGGGGCAAGGTGAAAAGAGCAAAAAGAAGTTTCAGGGTTTGATGAACCTGCTAAAGAACTTCCACAACTCTTCGTACGTGTCGATATCATCCCGGGACCATGAATGTCCGCCACCGACAACCTCATACAACCACACTTCGCTCTCATTAATTCCGCCTGAAAAGCGGTGTTTGATTATCTTCCGGTAGTTGGGAGCTTTCCCGGTCACTGTGTCGGTGTGCATGACGGTACAGCGGTTCTTAGCCGCACAGAAGTGTACGGCAAGCGGAACGGGAAGGTATTCGCCCCAGCCGCCTTTGTTTTCCGGATCGCCTTGCCAAACCGAGGTCTTGTCCTCTGTCCCGTGGATTTCGAAGATGGAAACAGGGATGGTTGATTTGTCGGATTTGTAAAGCCAGTTAAGCATCAACCCGGCGACGGGTGCAACGGCAGCAAACAGATTCGGGCGCTGGGCTGCTAACTGGTAGCACATTTCACCACCGTTTGACATGCCTACACAGAATACATTGTGGCGGCTGAACCCATGCTTGTCCTGCAGATGACCTACCAACTGAGTCAGGAACTCCACATCGTCTACCGTCATATCGTGTTGGAAAGGATAACCTACATTCCAGCATGACTTGCCTCTGCCGTCTTTTTCGCCCTGCGGATAGCAGGCGGCAAACTGATGGCGATCGGCCGTTTCATTAAAAATTCCAGGATTTGGTCCGCCATAACCGTGCAGCACAATGACCAGCGGAGCATTCTCCGGCAGGTTGTCGGGAATATGCAACCTGTAAATGCGTTCCAGTCCACCACACTTCATGGTATATTCCGGAGTATTGTCGGCACGCGCATTGCCCGCAGTTGCGACAAATAATAAAAAAACGGCAAATAAGCATCTGGTTACAAAAAATTCAGAGATCCATTTCATTCTTTTAAATTTTTATGTTGTACCTGTTCTTTCCATCTTACGGTTCACATTGAATGCAATTTTAATCACAATTTCCGGTTTATAATAAACTTATCCTTTCTTAAAGGTCTATTTTTTCTTGCAACCGAAAAATTATTAAATTTATTTCCTTAATTTATTTTATAGCGATGAAACGAATCCTGATTTTTATTTTATCCGTATTGTTTGTGTTTTTTGTAAGTGTCAGTTGTTCCTCAGAAAAAAAACCGGCTACAAGAAAAGTATTGACATTAGGCATCCGGCATGAGTCTAATACATTTTCGACATTACATACTTCCGAAGCCGATTTTAATGTGTTGAGAGGAGATGATGCATTAAAAAATCAACTCTGGGCGGAAGAGGGGAGAAAAAGGGGGATTGAGTTTATCCCGACGCTGCATGCTTATGCATGGCCGGGAGGGGTGGTCGAAAAAAAGGCTTTTGATCAATTTAAGGATGAAATTCTTGAAGGAATACGCCATGCCGGAGCATTGGATGGGATTTATATGGATATGCATGGCGCATTACACGTGGAAGGGTATGCAGATGCGCAAGTCACCTTGATAAAGGAGATACGCGCCATAGTAGGCCCCGATTTGTTAATATCGGGAAGTTTTGATCTTCACGGGAATCTTTCCCCTGATTTTACGAAACACATGAACCTGATCACCGCTTATCGTACGGCTCCCCATCGCGATGCTGCCGAAACAAAAGTCAGAGCCGTTACCTTATTGTCCGATGCGTTGGAAAATAATTTGAGGCCGCATATTGAATGTATCGCTATTCCTGTTTTAGTGCCGGGAGAAATGAGTATTACAGAAGCCGAACCGTTACATTCCATATACGCGCAAATTCCCGGTATATCCATGAAAGAAGGACTTATGGATGCGTCCATTTTCGCTGGTTATTGCTGGGCGGATCTTCCCCGTTCAGCTATGCGCGTTTTTGT
>CAZLDP010000245.1:0-4838 GCA_964558145.1 uncultured Prolixibacteraceae bacterium
ACCCATGGTAAGCACAATACCAGCGATCCCCGGAAGAGTCAGAACGCCCCCCAGGGAAGCGAGTATGCCCAAAATAAAAAAGACATTTAGAATCAGGGCCACGTTTGCTGCAAAACCCGCTTTTCTGCTGTAAAAAAACAACATATAGAGCAGAACAAGAAAAAAAGCCATTAAAGTAGCAATAAGACCCGAAGAGATGGCTTCTTTTCCCAGTGAAGGCCCCACAATGTCTTCCTGCATGATGCGTGCAGGAGCAGGCATTTTTCCTGATTTGAGGATATTGGCAAGGTCAGTGGCTTCTTCCACACTTTCGAGGCCGGTAATGCTCGAACGTCCTCCTGTAATCTCATTCTGGACGGTGGGGAATGAACGTACGTAGTTATCCAATACAATGGCGATTGATTTTCCGATATTCTCCTTGGTCATCCGGGCCCAGATCTTGGCACCTTCGCTGTTCATCGACATGGATACTTCGGGACGTCCGCCCATCTGGTCATAATCCTGACGGGCATCGGTGATTACATCTCCGGTCAGTGGTGCTTTTCCGTCACGCGAGGTCGATTTGAGAGCAATAAGCTGGAAATAGGTTTTGCCTTTGTCCACAGCATTGGCCGTCCAGCGAAACATCATATTCCTCGGGAAAATACTACGGATCTGTTCCCTGGAAAGCATATTATTTACTTCGGCGGTATCTTTGGCCTGGGCCATTCCTACCACGGGACCAGGGAAGAGATTGCCGTTCTGATCGGTAGTGGGTGTAAGTAGTGCAAAAAGCGGATATTCCTTCCTGAAGTTCTCCAGATCGGCAGGAGTGGCGCCCTCGGTGGTAGCAGCAGTATCACTTTTGAGTTCCTCCAACAGGGAGGTCGATTGTGTACTATCGGCTGCCACAGGGGTTTCTTCTGCCACAGCAGTTGCTGCCCCGGAAGTTGCCGCAGTATCGGCGGGAGCCTGGGTGGAATTCATGGCTTTCAGCCGCTGGTTGGCTTCCAGCATGAAGGGATAAACCTCCTGGTTATCGTAAGTTTCCCAGAATTCAAGTTGGGCGGTTCCCTGCAAAAGTTTCCGCACCCGTTCGGGATTGTCAATACCCGGTAGTTCGACCAGAATCCGGCCACGGGTCTGTAATTGCTGAATATTGGGCTGAGCTACCCCAAACCGGTCGATACGGGTGCGCAGAACGTTGAATGAATTGTCGATGGCTGCATCCGTCTCTTGACGGATCACCTTGAGCACATCTTCGTTCGAAGAATCAAATTTAACGCGGTCTTTAAGCTCAAGGGTGTTGAAAACAGCAGCCAGCTTGGCATTGGGATCGATTTGCTGAAATGCCTGACCGAACAGCGTCACAAAATCCTGGGTACTGTTGCGCTGCAGTTCCACCGCTTTTTCAAGAGCGGCATTAAAGGTGGAGTCGTTGTTGTAGTTCGACATCGCCCTGATCACGTCAACTACCGAAACTTCAAGGGTTACGTTCATCCCCCCCTTGAGGTCAAGACCCAGGTTCATCTCCAGTTCCTTGACATCTTTGTAGGTGAATTTCTTCAACCCCAGAAAATTATAGACCTCCACTCCCGAAATGGAATCAAGGTAGTTATACTCCTTGACACTGTTGCCCTGGGCATACGCTTTTGCCTGCTTCTCGATCTTGCGTGACTTAAAGGTGAACGAAAGCTGATAGGCACAGATCAAAGCCAGCAAAACCGCAAATGTGGTAATGGCGCCTTTGTTTTGCATAATAATGAATTAAAAGATTATTTATACTTCGTAAATTTTGAATGATGTTCTTGAGTTCGGGCAGGAAGAATGGTTATCTGCTCATTCAGAATGGATGATTTCAAATCCCCATTTTACAGCCGGTTGCTGAATTGGCTTCCTTCCCGGCAGCTTTCCGGAAGCTGTTGCGGGTTCAGGAAAGGGGAAAGTCATCGGGCGATCCGGAATGGGCATAACGGAGATGAAGCAGATTCTGGAGGATAAGAAAGGAATGCGGTTGTTTCTGAACTTCTGCTTTCAACAGGAAAGCTATCCGGGCTTTCAACTGGGAGACCACAAGGCGGCTCAGTTGATCCTGAAACGACTTCTTCAGCACTGTTTTCTGAACCGGAGCCTTAAGACTCAGGGTTCCCTGGAAAGTACAGAAGAAATGACAGCCAGGAACCGCTGCTTCTTCCTGACCGGCATGGTTCTCCTTTTCCTGCGGTACAGCCTGGTGGAAAGTGTCAAAAATCCATGCTGCAGTCAGCAAAACCAGGAAAAGACCCAGCCTAACCAACCCCTCTCTGGATATGAATTTTTTCAATTTCACACTTTATCGTTTGGCGGACGCAAATATACAGTTTATGAGCTGATTGCCAAAAAGGTTATGAAAATTTTACAGCGGTATTTTTAGACACCCCTTACTGTCGCAGAGTATTCCCCCTGTGTTTCGGGGCAGTGAGCGTGAGTTTCAGTCGGGAATAATCGATGACCGCCTTGTATTTCACGAGCAGATCACTTCCTATCAGTCCGCAGATGGTCCTTGCAGCGGCATGAAGATAGAGGTCATTGATGTGTGAGAGGTCGATCAAGGCCACATCGAGGGAGGGAATAGGAAATTCTGCCAGGGAAAAGTAACGGAGCCGGCCCAGGGAAGTTTCAGGCTGGCCGGTTCCTATCCCGGCTGACCGCACTTTCGTACCCGCCTCCTCCGGTACGGGAATATAGAAGCTGCTGAGCGTCCGGTCAAAAACGGTTTTAGAAGCACCGGTATCGATCACCCAGGTCAGTCCGGTACCGTCTTCAAAAACGGATTTTACGGCAAGGTGGTAATTGCCTTCTTCTAACTCAACCAGTTCCAGTGGAATTATGTATTTCATCCTAAAAAAGAGACTGTTCTGCAGGAATCGGGAAGAGCCGGAACCGATCCAATTCCTGTTAGAACAGTCTCTGTCCCGTGGTTAAAAAACTAAAGTACGTTCATTCCGTCAAGGATGTCCATGATTTTCTTCACGGCCTTGGCGGAGCTGTTGAGGAGTTCTTTTTCCTCTTCGTTCAGTGCCACTTCAATCACCTGTTCCACACCCGATTTTCCAAGCTTCACGGGAACACCAACGAAAATGTTGTCGAGGCCGTACTCACCCTCAAGGCGTATACAACAGGGGAAGATTCTCTTCTGGTCGAGGACGATGGCTTCCACCATCTGGGCTGCTGCTGAACCCGGTGCATACCAGGCAGAGGTCCCCATCAGGGTTACCAGTTCCCCACCGCCGCTGATGGTCCGTTTCACAATAGCGTCAAGGGTTGCGGTATCAATCAGTTCCGTGACAGGTATTCCCGAAACGGTAGTGTAACGCGGCAGCGGCACCATAGTATCGCCGTGTCCGCCCATCAGTAAGGCCTGAATATCGCGGGGGGAGACATCAAGCGCTTCGGCCAGAAAAGCCCGGTAACGTGCAGTATCCAGAATGCCGGCCATCCCTAACACCTTGGTCCTGGGAAGATGTGAACTGACATACGCCGCATAGGTCATGACATCCAGCGGATTGGAGACAATCACCAGTTTGGTATCGGGACTGTATTTCACCACATTCTCCGTGACAGTTTTGACAATACCGGCATTGATCGAAATCAGGTCATCACGGCTCATGCCCGGTTTGCGCGGCACTCCCGAAGTGATCACCACCACTTCAGAACCGGCAGTTTTTGAATAATCGTTGGTGAAACCGGTAAGCCGGGTGTCAAAATAATTCACCGGAGCACTCTGCCATAAATCTAGTGATTTACCTTCCGCAATTCCTTCCTTGATATCCAGCAAAACAACTTCCTGCACAATATCCTTCTGAGCAATTACCTGTGCACAGGTAGCTCCAACATTTCCTGCTCCGACAACTGAAACTTTCATGAGAATGCTTTTAATGATTAATACAGACTAACTTCCGGTTTGTTCAAACAGATTGCAAATATAATTGATTTTCCATTTGAGCAATCCGCTACCCGGAAACGCCCCTGCCTCTTAATATTCAGATAATTAAAAATTGAGCATCTCCTTCAGATTCTTATAACCCGATTTACTGACCTTTAATTTGGTCTTATCGTGGAGAATAGCCACATAGGATTCCTTTTCGTATTGCTGAAGTTGTGCGATCTGGTCAACCCTGACAATATAGGAGCGGTGAATCCGCGAAAAATGATGGGGATCGAGGGCCGTCTCGAAATAATGCATTGTTTTCTGCTTCATGAAACGCCCCTCCTGACAATAAATAAGGACATAGTCGTCGAGCGATTCAATGTAACGGATCTGGTCGGTGGGGATTATATGAATCTTATGGCGGTCTTTGACCACCACTCGGTCGAGATACTCCTCCCTCGGGTAATTGGTGATTCTCTCCACCAGATCCTCCGTCCCGGTATGCTTGATGAGTCGCTCCTTCACTTTTTCCAGAGCTTCCTGCAACCGTTCCCTGGAAAAGGGTTTAAGCAGGTAATCGGCAGCATTGTACTCAAAGGCTTTCAGAGCAAACTGGTCGTAGGCAGTGGTAAAAATGATCTCAGGGCGGTGATCAATCAGTTCGAGCATCTCAAAACCGGTTATCTTGGGCATTTGGATATCGAGAAATACCAGGTCAGGTTTCAGTTCATTGATCGCCTTGACCCCCTCAAAACCGTTCTCACATTCCCGGACAACTTCCAAATCATCATTCAACTCCAGATAAGAACGCAACAGTTTTCTGGCCAGCTCTTCATCTTCGATAATCAGTGTTCGGATTTTTTCTGTATTCATGGCACTTTATTTTTGCGGTATCGACAAGGTGATGGTAAAAACTTTCCGGTTATCCTTAATCATCAGCAATCCGGGA
>CAZLDP010000246.1:0-4799 GCA_964558145.1 uncultured Prolixibacteraceae bacterium
GTCTCCATACCGGATTGAAGGGAATCGTACCACCCGGCAATTTCATCCTTCCATTCGGTGAGCAGCTTTCTAAGAAGTGGATAATGGTACTTGCGAAAGCGAATGGTATTCCCCTCTCCTTTGGCAAAAGGCATGAGTTGTTTGTGCCGGGTAAACCATTCCTCTGGCAGGATGGCGATTTGGCCATCGGGCAATTCAAATTCACGGATGTCATTCAACAGGTATTTTCGCAGTTTGATGAACGGAAAACTGAACGACCCGATACGGGCTACCGCATACACATCAAACCAGTCAGCTTTGTTTCTGACTTCAACCTGCAGATCAAAAGCACCCGTGAAATAGGTCCTGTCTGAGATCCGCTGAACGACTTCCACTCGGTTTTCTTCCAACCAGTTCCGGTTATCGGAAAGCCATCCGACCAGGGTGTAAAGCACCTGGTCCGTGTTAGCCAACGAGAGATTTGGGAGGCTAAAGGTTCCGGCAATCTCCTTCAATCCTCTCCCGGCAAGCTTCGAGATGAACTCTTTTTCCCATTCCCGGTTCCGTTCAAATTTATAAAACAGAGGCTCTCCTCCGGCATAATCTGCTTTGACAAATGATTTGCGGCTGTCCCCGGGCAAACATTCCACATGGCCATACCTGAAACGGAGTACAAAAACCGGTATAAAGCTCAAATCGGGCTCAAGCGTTAACACCGGAACGGGCAACTCAAGCGAAGTGACGAGGCGTATACCTTCCACCTCCACAGGATGGTCCCGTATCATGTGTTCCACAAAATTCTGGTAATAGACCTGCTCCATTTCCGGTTTCACATGGATGACTTCCCGGGTAAAAAAGGGCTGAATCTTTTTAACATCGACTTCGTCGCATACCAGAAGCCGGTTGTTTAAGAGCATGACACAAGGATAGTTCATCACCACTTTCAAGTTCCGGATGTTGAGCTTCACCGGAATTTCATCCTGGGTGAGGGTCAGCCAGTAATCGGTTCCTTCGGCACTGCGTCTGAAACGAAAATGAACCCTGGCATTTTCTTCGGGAATCCTGATCTGGTCCTCATCGTAAATATGGGAATACCTTGCATCTTTTTCATAAAGAGGAATCTTCCCCTCCCTGACATACCTGAGCAACTGCCCCATTTGCTTGTGGACATAAGGAATGATTTGTTTCCCGATCAGGTCGGGATCGACAGATGCAAAAAAATCCTTGGAGGAAATATCCCTCGAGAACCGTTTTGCCAGTCTAAAATCACTGTATTTCCAAGCAATTTTTACTACATCTGCTTCCTGTTCCGTAAATACCCGATCCGTGCAAAGGAGGTCGGCGGGTCGCACCAGCGCGCGGACTACATAACAGGTAGGATACGCATCCACTAGATAGGGAACCAGCAAATGCCCAAGATAACGGTGGCTGGTGAGTGCCACTATAAACATACACTCCTTCCAGTTACATTTCCCTGATCCAGATGTTCCGGAAACTCACCGGGTTGCCATGGTCCTGCAAGACGATGCTACCCGGGCCATGTGGCTTCACAGAATATTCAGGAACCCCGATATAAACGGTAGGTCCCCTGAGGCTTACCCCGTTCTGCACCACAATTCCGTTATGAAGCAGGGTTACCTTAGGCGGTACCAGGTAAGTTCCGTCTTTTTTAAACAGCGGAGCCGTATAGATGATGTCATAGGTCTGCCACTCACCAGGTTTCCTGCAGGCATTGACCAAGGGCGGGTATTGTTTGTAAAGACTTGCGGCCTGGCCGTTTCGGTACGTCCGGTTGTTGTAGCTGTCCAACACCTGCACCTCATAAGCCTCCTGAAGGAAAATGCCACTGTTTCCCCTTCCCTGACTCTCGCCGACGACCTCAACCGGAGACCGCCATTCGATGTGCAACTGAAAATCGTTAAATTTGCGTTTCGTTTTGATCAATCCCGTACCTTTTACCACGGTAACCACACCATTCTCCACTTTCCATCCCGGCTTTTCCCCTTTCGAGTTGGTCCACTCCGCTTCAAGATTGGTTCCATTGAAAAGCGACAAGGCATCCGAAGGGATGTCCCCATAGTGATCGCCCGGGACAACTATGGGAATTTCAGGTTCCCAGATTTCCGTCATTTCAGGTTTCATGCCCATGGTGGGAATCTGCTGACCTACCACCGACGGCGCAGCCATACACAGCGCCGCCAGGACGAATAACACTCTTTTTACCATTTGTAATTCACTCCTTAAAATTATTATTATCTAATACTTACTATACTTTATCGGGATAAGTTTTTTTACGGAAAGAGTCCGGACAAATCCTGCATCAGGCCAACCTCAACTCCTCCATCATGCTCTCTATCAACGCATCAGCTTTCGCGTCTTCTGCATCATAATCACCACGCGACGATAGATTTCCCTTTACCTCAAAATAGAATTTGATTTTGGGTTCAGTGCCCGATGGCCTTACCGATATTTTGGTGCCCGCCTGGGTAAAAAACTGCAATACGTCGGATGGCGCCTTCTGGTGAATCGGTTTTTCCTCGCCGGTAAGCAGGTTTTTCATCACAAGGGTTTTGTAATCTTTAACCCACTCCAGAGGAGAACCACCCAACATCCGGGGAGGATTGGAACGGAATTCGGCCATCAACTGCTTGATTTCCGCGGCACCGGCCTGTCCCTTACGGACCACATATTTCATTTTCTCTTTGGAGAATCCGTACTCCAAATAAATGTCCTGCAACAATTCGAACAACGATTTCCCCTTGCTTTTTGCCCAGGCAACGATTTCAGCCATCAATGCACATGACGATACTGCATCTTTATCACGCACATAGTCGGCAGGCATAAAACCAAAACTCTCTTCACCGCCTCCGATATATTTCAGAATGCCCTCGTTATCCCTGATCACTTCAGCGATATATTTGAAACCGGTATACACATCAAAAATCTTTACCTGGTTCTTCCGGGCAATTTCAGCGATCAATTCTGTGGAAACGATGGTTTTCACCACAAATTCATTTCCTTTCATCACACCATTCTCCTTCATTTTCACAATGATGTAATAAATGAAAAGGAGGGCGGTTTGATTACCATTGATAATCACATAGCGACCATGGTTGTTTTTAACCACCACCCCTATCCGGTCAGCATCGGGATCGGTGGCCAGAACCAGATCGGCATCCACTTCACGAGCTTTGGCTATGGCCAATTCCATGGCAGCAGGTTCCTCCGGGTTGGGGCTGATCACCGTGGGGAAATTACCGCTGACGACTTCCTGTTCGGGAACAGGGATGATATTGGTGAAGCCAAAAGCCCGCAAAGCCATTGGCACCAACTTCACTCCCGTTCCATGGATGGGAGTGTAAACGATCTTCAGGTCATGGTATTGCTGAACGATGTCGGGAGAAAGGGAGAGTGTCCTGATCTTTTCTATGAATTTCAGGTCGGTTTCTTCTCCCAGAAGGGTAATCATCTCTTTGGGTCCGTTAAAGCGGATCTGATCGGGCTTGATGGTCTTCACTTCATTGATGATATTCACATCGTGGGGCTCCACGATTTGGGAACCATCATCCCAATAGGCTTTGTAACCATTGTATTCTTTGGGATTGTGGGAAGCGGTGATGATAATTCCGCTCTGACAACCATATTCCCTGATTGCGAACGACATTTCAGGGGTGGGCCGCAAATCTTCGAACAACAACGTTTTGATTCCGTTGGCTGCAAAAATGCCGGCGCTGCTTTCGGCAAACAAACGGCTGTTGTTCCTGCAGTCATATCCGATGGCCACCTTGATTTCAGGAAGATGAGCAAAGTTTCGCTTCAGGTAATTACTGAGTCCCTGCGTCGCAGCTCCTACGGTATAAATATTCATCCGGTTGGTTCCGACACCCATTATCCCCCTTAGTCCTCCGGTGCCAAATTCAAGATCCTTGTAAAAGGAGTCAATCAGTTCGGTTTTATCCTCCTGCCCGAGCATCCGCTGGACTTCACTCCGGGTAGCTTCATCATAAACAGGTGCAAGCCATTGCCGGGCCTTTTCCATAACCTTCGTCAGTAAATCCTTGTTTTCCATAGCGTTATTTGTTTTTTATCAATTGAACACAGTGAGGCAGACTATCCATCCACCAAGGAATGCAAAGTCCGAAAGATAGTTTTATTTTCGATTTGTCTAAAACCGAATAAAGCGGTCTTTGCGCAAGCACCGGAAATTCTGCGGAAGCCACAGGGGTCACCCGGCATTCAATGCCGGCAACCCGGTGAATTACTTGAGCAAAATCATACCAACTACAAACCCCCTCATTGGAAAAATGATAGATTCCCGGAGACCATCCGGTCTCATTCCCGGTTGACTTTCCGATAATCTCCATAATCGCCGAAGCCAGATCTCCCGCATAAGTAGGAGAACCAACCTGGTCAAAAACCACTTTCAGCGACTTTTCGCTGACCCCCTTTTCCATCATGGTCTTCACGAAATTTCTTCCGAAGGAGGAATAGAGCCATGAAGTACGAATCACCATCGCATCACTTTCTCCGAGGCAACGAAGCTCGCCTTCCAACTTGGTTTTCCCATAAATCCCCAAGGGATCTGTCGGATCGGATTCCCTGTAAGGCCGATGGCTTTTCCCGTCAAACACATAATCGGTGGAGATGTGGATCATCAGAGCCGCATGAGTTCTGCATGCGGCCGACAGAATTCCGGGAGCTTCCCCGTTCAGTAAGGCGGCAGCGGCCGGTTCTTTCTCTGCCTGATCCACCGCGGTGTAGGCAGCACAGTTGATCACAAAGTCGGGTCTCTCATTTTTGAAGTATAACTCAACCTCCCC
>CAZLDP010000247.1:0-4784 GCA_964558145.1 uncultured Prolixibacteraceae bacterium
AGAAAACATTTCTGCCTTAAGGATGATAACAAAAGAGCCGGCCCATCGCCGGCTTTTTTAG
Source organism: uncultured Prolixibacteraceae bacterium (assembly GCA_964558145.1). Lineage (GTDB taxonomy): Bacteria > Bacteroidota > Bacteroidia > Bacteroidales > Prolixibacteraceae > UBA1413. Next base: position 62 of record CAZLDP010000247.1, read on the forward strand.
TTTATAACATCGAATCCACTTTTCAAACCTTATTCAGCATGGCCAGCCTTTCCTGGTAATGGCTCAGGTAAAGGACCTTGCATTCCGCATCCAGGAATGATCTGTTGACCAGTTCTTCCACTCCCGGTTGGTGGATCAAAAAAGGATCCAGCAATTTCAAGGTTCTTTTTTCCGTTATGCCAATTCTCCGCCCGAATTCCAGGAAATCCTCCATGCAGGGATGATGCAGATCATTCAAAATGTGGAAGTCAGACCAATATCCGTCTTTAAAGAGATCGTCATTCAATGCGAAATAGTCCTCCTCTTCGATGTGTAGCCGGGTATCCAGCAGATCATAGGCAGGACTCAAAAGGTAGTCTCCGCCATCAGTCTCCCTCAGGGAAAAGTTCTTTAAATGGGCATCCCCGTTTGAAAACAGAAAGTTGAAAACTACCAGGCGGTAGAATTTCTCTATCTCTACCTTCCAGGCTCCCACGTGATTTTTTATCAGTTCACTGATTCCCTCATAAGAGTAATCGTATTTAAAATTCACACCCGTATTCTCATCAGTTTTTCGTGCGAGGGAAGCAAAATCCTCGATGCTCCGCTTCCTTCCTGAAGCATCCACATCGAACCGCCGGGTGAGGTAGGCAGGTTCTCCATTCCTGAAAAAGACCAGTCCGTTCTCCGCTACGGGAATCTGAAACAATTGACTGGCTAATTGCATGGTCAGGTGTTCATTGGCCGGGGTCATCGCCACCCTCCGGAAGCCATAGGGTATCGGCTTCAGGATATAGGTGCTTTGTTCTCCCTTCTCTGTTAACCGGAGCAGGTTCTTCTCCAGTACCATGGAATACTTGACCTGCATTCCTGAAATGGACAGCCTTTCCCGGTTCTGCATAAACCTGGAGGTTTCCTCCTGATCAGCCTCCGGGGGATAATAGGGGAGAAGGTGACTCACTTTTTTCCCTCCGAACATTTTCCGGAGGAAACGGGGACTATACCCGGTATATCCCCCGGTCAGCAAACCCGGACAATTTCTGATTTCCATCGTCGTGTTATTTGGGGATTTCCTTAACGGTTACAGCACCAATGGTATCAGGCCCTGAAGTGGCCACCAATAATCCAAACAAATCATGCGGATCGATTTTCAGAAGCCTTGCCTGGAATTCACGGTTGATTCCTTCCGACAACATGTTGCAGAAGAAAGGAAATAAATGATCTGATTCATATTTCCTGTTGGTTTTGGGAAGGGTCAAACTTATGGAAGGTTTCGAAGGATCGGCCCACCATAAGGGATCGTACTCAAAGGTGTAGGTCCGGTCATCCCTCTCCACCAGAAAACCCGCTAATTCTCCGTTTCTGAGAACTTCTGCTTTTCTCATAGGTTCCCGTTTTTAATACGCAGATGTACCTCCAGTCCCAGTACCTCAGCGATCTTTTCCAGATTCCGCAAGGTAATATTTCCCTTGCCGCTCTCGAATCGCTTGAGTGTGGAGATCCCCACCTCTGACAATTCTGCCAGGGTCTCCTGGTTGATCCCCAATATTTCCTTACGCCTTTTAATGGCCTGTATCATCTCTTCCGTCGTCATCCTTAACCTTGATTAAATGGTACCATATATGGTATTTTACGGTAAAATTAAGCAAAAATCAAGGAATAACAAGGCAAAAAGTATCATAAATGAAACTACTGCGTGGTTTTATTTTTCTTGCCGAAGAGCGCCAGGAAGTTTCGCCAGAGTTCCTCAATGTGGTTGTAGTTCTCCTTGTAGCTGACACCCAGTCCCTGCGTATAGGGCGCCGTTTCGTAGATGAGGTTGTTGATCTCAAAATCGCCCACCAGTTCGCTGTTGTTCATAGTTCGGGGATTGGGGTTATTCCCGATATTGCCGTTGATACTCACCCGGTCGTTGAAGATCTGGGTGCTCAGGGCCAACTCGATTTCGTCGCCGGTGATCTGGTTGCCCGGACGGTAGTTAAAGCCGATATCCAAATCTTGGTTGATCTGGGAGAGCCAGTTGCTCAACTGATTCGAAAAAAGGTCGCTGGCGGTATTGCCGAAGAGCCCGCTTGAGGAGGAGTCAAAGTTGCCGCGTACATATTCGGGGGTATAGAATTTGCCCAGCACCAGCAGAGAAAGCATCTGACGGTTCAGGTCCTCCTGGGTTGAAAAGTACTGCTGCAATTCGTCCCGGGTTCGGGTATCGAGACCGGGGAAGAGGATATCAAAGCTAATGTCGGGGTTGACAAGGTCACCGGTGAGGATGATGCGGCATTCCACGGGCACCCGCGTGGAACTGGTCACATTTTCGTTGGAACCCACCATCAGCTCGTAGAGCGATGCCCGGAGGCTGTAAATGGCGTTTAGGTCGATGACGGCATTCATGGGGTCGCCCGACCAGGTGATCGATCCCCCCGGTTCTACAGTGAACCGCTTGTTGATCACATTCTGAAGCGTGAAGAGGTACTCCCCTTGTGCCAGAACAAAATCGCCTGTAAGGAAAATATTCCCAGCGGGGTTCATCTGAAAGCGGAGGGTACCTTCACCCTGGGCTTTGATCATGTCGCTGATCTGGGTGTTGTAAACCATCTGCACCTTGGCTTCCGGAGTGGCTTGAATCAGCAGATCGATCATCAGCCCTCCGCTTTCCTGCCGGGTCACAAAATTCGGTTTTTCAACCGTATCCTTATCCGCTGTGATGAACCGGATAAAATCATATTTTGCCACTTCCGCTTCATCGCCCAAAACAATGGTCACGGCAGTTTCAGGCAGCGAAGTGAATGCTCCCGACAATTTCACCTGGCTGCCATGTCCGATAATATCCATATTCCCCCTAACAAATGCTTTCCCGTAAAACTGCTGGTTGTGTTTCAGAGTAGTATTCAGTGCCAAAATCTTGTTGGAATTCACATGGAGGTCATAATCCATATTCCTGAAATTGTCGTGCCGGATGGTTCCTTTGAATTTTCCTTTGTTGCCGGCAAAGTCAGAGATTTCTATGTTCGGGAAGACAATCCTGTCACCCGAAAAGTGTATGGAATCGTTGAGATTGTAACTGACCTGTGTGAAGTCGATAGTCAGACCCGCATTCCTGCAGTATATGGCCCCATCCATCAGTATCTTGTCGAACGTGCCGTGAACTCTCACTTTACCGCTCCCGTCGCCGTGGAAATTGGTCAGTGTCTCTCTGATCACTGTTCCAAGGATTACCAGTGTCTGGTTGTCGAGGTCGAAGGTGAAATCGAGATATTTTTTCCCGGGGTCGAAATAACCGGTACCCTTGAGCTGGGCACGATTATTTTTTGTTATGGTCATTTCCCCGTTGACCAGTTCGGTCTCACGGTCCCATTTGTTCACGAAACTGATGTCTCCGATCATTTGATCCTGGTATTCAAAGCCCGACAAATGAAGATCGGAATCAAAGCGCCTGTTGTTGTAAAAGTCAGATATTCCGATGTTCCCGTTTATTAAGCCACTGATTGCCAATGGTTTATTCAGATATTGCTCCAATCTGGCCAGGTCAATGTTTCTGAAAACAAGGGATAAACGTTCAGAAGATTCAGGGGCGATCTTTCCATTGAGCCTGAATTCCTGCTCTCCGTTTTTGAACGAGAAACCGTTCACTGTAATCTCCCGGTTGTCGATCCGGATAGAAGCCGGAGCCAGTTTCCAAACGGTATCGGCAATGATGATTCCCGATGGTTTCATTTTAATGTCTACAAAGGGCTTGCCAGTGCTGTCATTCCGGGCGAAATTAAAATCCGACAAGATCTCGCCGCTGTAGGAGAGCTTTTCCCAATTGTTCCACACTATCCGCGACTTGATCTGATCATTTTTCGCATCCATCAGAAAAGCCAGGTTATGCAGATTGAGTCCGTTGAGGTGTCGTACCTCGCCGAAACGGATCTTGGAGGAAAGGGCACCCGGGACAGGGGTCACCCTTACAGATATGTTACGGAAGGCTATTTGGTTGTAAATGACTTCAGGGATGGCACCTTCAGTTTCAAGCGCTCCGTTCTGTGAATCAATGCTACCGGTAAGGGAAAAGGGTGTTTTAATCTGTAATCCCGGTATGAAAACAGCAGTGAGTTCATTGAGTTCCCTGGCAAAGAACTTAAAAGAAAACTGGTTGCTGTTTCCGGTTTCTGTGACTGGAATACTCAGTGATGGGAGATACCTTGCCAGCACAATCCGGAAGGATTCAATCAGCGAGTTGAAGTGGTATGTTCCTGTGATGGACCCGTCGAAATAGTCAGAGTTCAGGTCAATCCTGCTTATTTTTTCATCCAGATGGGTGTTGACCGTGAGATTCTCAAATTCAAGCCCGTTATTTTGATTGGTGTATTTCCCGTTATAAACCTGGATCAATCCGTCGAAATTGTCAATGTTGTTGCCTGAGAAGTTGGCCGTCATCCCAAAAGCCAGTTCACTGCGGGTGTTGAGTGAGTCAAGATTCAGCGCCACAAGGTTTGCATAAGGCAGGTTGAGAACGAAATCGAATATGGGTACTTTCGAATCCAGATTCAACAAGCCGGTAAAGTTGAGTGCAAGATTGGGATCGTCAACCACCAGGTTCCCGTCAAATTTCCGGTTACTGAGGTTGCCGTTGAGGCTGATATGTTGGAAAACATAGCCATTGGCAGCCAGCTTGCTTACCGTTCCATCAAAATTACCGGTAATGTTCTTCCTGGTTTTATTGTAAATTCCGTTTACCATTCCCTGAAATGAGATTTCACCGACC
>CAZLDP010000248.1:0-4762 GCA_964558145.1 uncultured Prolixibacteraceae bacterium
TGCTAAAAAGCGGAAACTGCAGATCGGGGATAAAATGGCAGGTCGCCATGGGAACAAGGGGATTGTATCCCGGGTGGTACGTGTCGAAGACATGCCGTTCCTGGCTGACGGTACGCCAGTTGATATAGTGTTGAATCCGTTGGGTGTACCTTCGCGTATGAACCTTGGTCAGATTTATGAAACCGTATTGGGTTGGGCCGGCCGGGAACTGGGTTTGAAATTCGCTACTCCAATTTTCGACGGAGCCTCTTTGGCTGACATCTCAGAATACACTGAAAAAGCGGGAATCCCAAAATACGGGAAAACAGTGCTTCGCGACGGTGAAACCGGTGAACCTTTCGACCAGGCTGCCACAGTGGGCGTCATTTACATGATGAAGCTGGGGCATATGGTGGAAGACAAGATGCATGCCCGTTCCATTGGGCCGTATTCACTCATCACCCAGCAGCCGCTTGGCGGGAAGGCCCAGTTCGGCGGTCAGCGCTTCGGGGAAATGGAAGTCTGGGCCCTTGAAGCTTTTGGGGCATCTCACATTTTGCAGGAAATCCTTACTGTGAAATCAGACGATGTGATGGGCCGGGCCAAAGCGTACGAATCGATCGTGAAGGGAGAACCGATGCCTCAACCCGGTATTCCGGAATCACTCAATGTTCTTTTGCATGAGTTGCGGGGATTGGGTCTCAGCGTCAGAATGGAATAATTAAGGAACCCGGAGTAACAGGGTTCTGATTCAACCTAAAAACAGCAGTCAGTATGGCATTCAGAAAAGATAATAAAGCAAAAAGCAACTTTTCAAAGATTTCAATAAGCCTTGCTTCGCCGGAGGAGATCCTCGAAAGGTCTCACGGGGAGGTGCTGAAGCCTGAAACCATCAATTACAGGACCTATAAACCCGAAAGGGATGGTCTTTTTTGTGAAAGAATATTCGGACCGGTAAAGGATTATGAATGTCACTGCGGGAAATACAAGCGGATCCGGTATAAAGGGATTGTTTGTGACCGTTGTGGCGTGGAAGTTACCGAAAAGAAGGTGCGTCGTGAACGGATGGGGCATATCTCCCTGGTCGTTCCGGTAGTCCATATCTGGTATTTCAGGTCATTGCCCAATAAGATCGGGTATTTGCTGGGGTTACCTACCAAAAAACTAGATTCTATCATCTACTACGAAAGGTATGTGGTGGTCAATCCGGGGATTAAAGCGGACGAAGGCATCAAACAACTCGATTTTCTCTCAGAAGAGGAGTATCTCGATATTCTGGATACCCTTCCTAAGGAGAACCAGTATCTCGACGACGAAGATCCGAACAAGTTTGTGGCCAAGATGGGAGCCGAAGCCCTCTATGCGATTCTTTCCAGGATAGACCTCGATGAATTGTCGTATGATTTGCGGCACAAGGCCAGTACAGAAACCTCGCAACAGCGTAAGAACGAAGCGCTTAAACGTTTACAGGTGGTGGAAGCTTTCAGGGCAAGCAAAAACCTCAACCGTCCCGAGTGGATGATTGTGAAGGTGGTGCCTGTGATCCCTCCCGACCTTCGTCCGCTGGTGCCGCTTGATGGCGGAAGGTTTGCCACCTCCGACCTCAATGATCTTTACCGGAGGGTGATTATCCGGAACAACCGGTTGAAGAGACTTATTGAGATTAAGGCTCCTGAAGTGATTCTCCGCAACGAAAAGCGGATGCTCCAGGAAGCTGTGGATTCCCTTTTTGACAATTCCCGGAAGGTCAACGCGGTGAAAACCGAAAATAACCGGGCATTGAAATCGCTCTCCGATAGTCTGAAGGGGAAACAGGGCCGCTTCCGGCAGAATCTGCTCGGTAAGCGGGTCGATTATTCAGCCCGTTCGGTGATCGTAGTCGGTCCCAAACTGAAGCTCCATGAATGTGGATTGCCCAAAGATATGGCTGCTGAGTTGTACAAGCCTTTTGTGATCAGGAAACTGATTGAAAGAGGCATTGTGAAAACGGTGAAGTCGGCTAAAAAAATTGTGGATCGCAAGGATCCTGTCGTATGGGAAATCCTTGAAAACGTCCTTAAAGGCCATCCGGTGTTGCTGAACCGTGCACCTACCCTGCACCGGTTATCAATCCAGGCTTTCCAGCCGGTACTGATCGAGGGGAAGGCTATTCAACTTCATCCGCTGGTGTGTACAGGTTTCAACGCCGACTTTGACGGTGACCAAATGGCAGTTCATCTTCCCCTGGGAAATGCCGCTATTCTGGAAGCCCAGTTGTTGATGCTCTCCTCCCATAACCTGCTGAATCCGGCCAATGGGGCTCCCATTACCGTGCCTTCGCAGGACATGGTGCTTGGCTTGTATTATATGACTAAACCCCGGCCCGGTTCTAAAGGCGAAGGGATGACATTTTATTCGCCTCATGAAGTGATCATCGCCTTCAGCGAAGGTGTGGTCGGGATGCACGCCATCATCAAGGTAAAGGTGGAAGACGTCGACGATAACGGAGAATATTTCAACCATATCATCGAAACTACTGTCGGCCGGGTTCTCTTCAACGAGAGCGTTCCCCGTGAAGCCGGCTTTATCAACCAGTTGCTGACTAAAAAATCATTGCGTAACATCATTACCGATGTTTTCAAGGTGACGGGTAATGCTGCTACCGTGGCGTTCCTCGACGATATTAAAGACCTGGGGTACTATTGGGCGTATCGTGGAGGATTGTCCTTCAACATCGACGATGTGATCATCCCTGCCGACAAAAAGGAGATTGTGGATGAAGGCTATCGGGAGGTCGACGAGGTGATCAACAACTACAACATGGGTTTTATCACCAACAACGAAAGATACAACCAGGTTATCGACATCTGGACACATGCCAATGCGAAGCTGACCAACTCGGTGATGAAGACGCTGAGTTCTGACAAGCAGGGATTCAACTCCATCTATATGATGTTAGACTCGGGAGCGAGAGGTTCGAAGGAACAGATCAGGCAGTTGTGCGGAATGAGGGGGCTGATGGCGAAACCTCAGAAATCGGGGTCTGCCACCTCTCAGATCATTGAAAACCCGATCCTTGCCAACTTCAAGGAGGGGCTGTCGGTTCTGGAATACTTTATCTCGACCCACGGAGCCCGCAAGGGTCTCGCCGATACCGCGCTCAAGACCGCAGATGCCGGTTATCTGACCCGCCGTCTGGTTGACGTGGCACAGGATGTGATCATTTCGGAAGACGACTGCGGAACGCTTCGCGGACTGGTGGCTACCGCCATCAAGAACAACGAAGAGGTGGTTTCCTCGCTCTACGACCGGGTTTTGGGCCGTACCTCGGTGCACGATATTTATCATCCTCTCACGGGTGACCTGATTGTCAAGTCGGGCGACGAGATTACCGAAGATATCGCCATGATCATCGAGGATTCCCCGATCGAAAGTGTGGAAATCAGGTCGGTACTTACCTGTGAATCGGAAGTAGGCGTATGTGCCAAATGTTACGGCCGGAACCTGGCATCGGGCAAGAAAGTCCAGCGGGGAGAGGCCGTAGGGGTTATCGCAGCCCAGTCGATTGGTGAGCCGGGGACGCAGTTGACCCTTAGAACCTTCCACGTGGGGGGTATCGCCGGGAACATCTCTGCTCAATCTACTGTGATCTCCAAGTACGACGGGTATGTCGAAATTGAGGAACTCCGCTCGGTGCCTTTTGTCGATAAGGACGGAAAAACTGTGGATGTGGTGGTCAGCCGGCTTGCCGAATTAAAGGTCATTGATAAAAATACCAATATCCAGTTGTCGAGCCACCCGATTCCTTATGGTTCAAAGCTGACGGTCAAAAACGGAGATACCGTGGCCCGGGGGCAGCATATCTGTGAATGGGACCCCTACAACGGGGTGATCATCACCGAATATGACGGTTCCATTGAATTTGAAAGCCTGGTCGAAGGGGTCACTTTCCGGGAGGAATCGGATGAACAAACCGGATACAACGAGAAGGTGGTCATCGAAACCAGGGATAAAACCAGGAATCCATCGCTCCGGATTTTGGATCATGCAGGAAACCTGATCCGCACCTATAACCTTCCTGTGGGAGGTCACCTTTCGGTGAACAACGGGGATCACGTTCGTGCGGGCCAGGTGCTGGTAAAGATTCCGCGTGCCGCCGGCAAGGCGGGTGACATCACCGGGGGTTTGCCCCGTGTGACGGAACTCTTCGAAGCCAGGAACCCGTCCAATCCGGCCGTTGTTTCTGAAATCGACGGAGAAGTGATTTTGGGTAAGATCAAAAGAGGGAACCGCGAAATCGTGGTCACCTCCAAGTCGGGCGAGGTCAAGCGTTACCTGGTTCCCCTCTCCAAACAGATTCTGGTGCAGGACAACGACTATATCCGTGCCGGTACACCCTTGTCTGACGGAGCCATCACACCTTCCGACATCCTGGCCATTAAAGGGCCTACTGCCGTTCAGGAGTATATTCTCAATGAAGTGCAGGATGTGTACCGGATGCAGGGGGTAAAGATCAACGACAAGCATTTTGAGGTGATCATCCGACAGATGATGCGCAAGGTGGAAATCGATGATCCGGGTGACACTCGCTTCCTTGAGAAGCAAGTTGCTGACAAAAATGAATTTTTCCAGGAGAACGACTGGATCTACAACAAGAAAGTGGTTGTGGAACCAGGGGATGCCGAAGGACTTCGTGCCGGACAAATCATCTCGGCGCGCAGGCTCAGGGATGAGAATTCGGTGTTGAGACGGAAAGACAAAAAACTCATCGAAGCACGCGATGCCATTCCTGCCACTTCAAGCC
>CAZLDP010000249.1:0-4756 GCA_964558145.1 uncultured Prolixibacteraceae bacterium
AAGAAGGAACGGGCCAGTTCAATCTTATTGGAGGCAAGATCGATGCCGGTTACCCTGCACCCTATGTCGAGAAAAGGCTTCAGATTCCCGCCTTCTCCGCATCCGATTTCCAGAATGCGCGTACCCGAACCGACTGTGCCGAACTGTTTCAATGCGGGAATGACATGACGGAGGGTTGTAAAAACCTGCTCCCTGAAATATAGAAGACGGTCGGAATGCCTTTTCTGCATGAGGCAGCAATGATTGGTTTCGGGTTAAGAATGAGCTTTCAGATCCCCGCGACTTTCCGCAAACCGGAAATATTCAAAAACTTGATTTTTCGTCCCTGCAGTTCTATCAAGTTATCCTGCCTGAATTCCGACAGAAGCCTGATCACCGACTCAGTGGCTGTGCCCACCATATTGGCCAGTTCCTCCCGGGTTAATGATATCTGCAACGTGTTCTGATGGTCAAGGTCAAAATTTTCCCGTAAAAGGAGAAGGACTTCTGCGAGCCGTTCCCTCACCGATTTCTGGGCAATATCGGTAATGAAATCGTTGGCCTCGCGCAGTTCACGGCACACAATCTGGAGCATATGATGGGAAAACTGCCAGTTGCTCTGGATCAGGAAAAGCAAAGTCTGGTAAGGGACATGGCACAAAACAGCTTCTTCAATCACCTTCGCTGTCGTACAGGCCAACTCCTGGCTAAGCAGCGAGCGATAAGCAATAATCTCTCCCCTTTTGGCAAACCTGATGATTTGTTCTTTTCCGTCGATACCGGTCTTGAAAATCTTCACTATGCCTTTGGTCACACAGAAAAAACCGGTGAGCCTGCTGCCCTCACGGTAAACGATGGTTCCCTTTTTGTACATAGAACAGCTTTTCTCGAAATTTAGCCGGTTAAGTTCTTCGTCTGTCAACTTTTTGAATAACAAAAATCCGCCTAAATCGGTGTCATCCTCTGTGGGTCTTTTAAACATACTCCTCATCATATGGATACAGCAAAAACTTTATTATCCCAATTGATTTTGGATCATAAAGATACAGTTTACTTCAGAATTAACATGATAAACTTATTAAAAATTGCTGCCATCACTTTATTGGGATTGCTGAGTTTCTTGAATCTCTCCGCCTCTTTTATTCGTCGATGGAACAGTGAGCAGTGCGAAATGGAAAGGAAAAAAGTAGCGGGGTGATCACGGTCAACCGGGCGAAACAGGATATCCGGTAGGGTTCGTTTTTTACCTGTTTGGATGATAAAATGATTTGTGACGGTTTTACCCTTGATTTTTCATGGGTTGCCTAAAAGCCATAATCGGGAAACGGGATACGATGGATTTACTTATCCTCTTCCCACACTGAATTCAGTTTAAAGATCTCCAGTTCTTCAACCAACAATTCACCGCCGGTATTATAGAGCATATACCCGTTGTCTTCTTCCTGGTTGAAGAAGTTGCAACTGATGGAAGCCTGGCCATTGTTGGCAAATACTTCTACCGACGCTCTGTCAAGCAAGATATCGAGGTGGATTTTATTGTCCACAGGCGAAAGAGGTACCGTATGTCCCAGGAGACTGAGCGTTTCACGTTTCACGTTGTAAACCAGTTCGGTCCCTTGGTTTTTTTTGCCTGTACGCAGCATAAAGCCGAACGATTCACAATTTTTGAGATTGAATCTGCCCTTGATTCTCAGGCAGTCGCCCTGCACCTTTTTGATAAGGTTCTGCCCAAGGCCGGGAATAAGGTTTTCATTTTTCCAGCTTTGTGTTTTCAGGTAGAGTTGCTCGATCTCTTTGACGGGCTGACGAATCAGATAGATTCCCGTAATGAATTTCTTCAGGGAGAGTTCGCAGGGAAAGGTCATTTGACCACTGAAATGCATGCCGGTCCATTCTCCTCCCAGCATCCCTGCGAGGTGGATGGTCCGCCCATCGGAAGCAGGAATGTTGCTGCAGGTTTGCGATACGGAATAATTTTTTCCCCAGTCACTTTTTAACCGGATGCTTTCGGGGGTGAACGATTTGCCGTCGAAAGATCCGATGATATAGTTTCCCTGACCTTCGGTTAGCACCCACCGGGTATCATCGGGTCGGTTGTTGACGCGGAGTTCCATCAGGTCGGGGCTTTTCCAAAATCCTGCAAGATGACTTTGGTACTTCCATTCCACCAGGTTCTCCGAGGTGTAGAACGAAAATCCCTGTTTTCTTTCGTCGTTTCCGGGAATGCGATGAAGCACCATCACCCATTGGGAAGAGGGTTCATGCCACAGGACTTTAGGTCCCGTCGCATGATCAGTTGAATCATAAGGAATTACGGGATTTCCGGCATATTTTTGCCAAGTCTGTCCTTTGTCGCTGCTGTAAGCCATACGTTGCCCGCATCCTGAACTGGTATAAAAGATCACAAGGTTTTTTTGTTCCCCTTGCTGAAAGCCCAGAACGTTTTTGTGATCCACGAGTGCACTTCCCGGAAGTGCCGTGCAAAACTCCTTATCTTCCGAAAGATTGTCGGGAAAAACAGCAATCGGCAGGTGCTTCCAACGGATCAAATCAGCGCTGGAAGCATGACCCAGGTGACTGTACCCCTCTTCGTTTCCTTTGGGATTGTGCTGATAAAACAGGTGATACTCCCCGTCTAAATATACCAAACCGGCAGGATTACCCATATAGTTCCTTTCCGGGGAATAATGGAACTGGGGACGGTATAATTCGTTGAAAACAACTTTCACCGGCCGTGATCCGGTAAGAAGAACAACCAGGGTGAACAAAACGGCAGGTACCAGGAATCGTTTCATTTTTTGATTTTGTTAATCTGCTAAACTACAAAAATTAATAGAGTCTTTTACGCTTCACAAGATAAGTAAACAAGACCTGTTTGAATTCTTGGTTGATGTCTGCTTCTGCCAGGTCGATCCGGTACTGTCCGCACTTCACTTTCAGTTCTTCAAAATAGTCTTCCACCTTCCGGATATAGCTCTTTTTGATTTCCCAGGGGTTTAATTTAAGCGTTTGCCCTGTTTCAAGATCAATAAACCGGGTGGGTTTATTGGCATATTGGAATTCCCGCTCCCTGCGATGGTCTGTCACATGGAAAAGCAGCACTTCATGCTTGTTGTACCTCAGATGCTGGAGGGCTGAAAAGAGCTCTCCGGTTTTTTTCTGGTCTAACATGTCGCTGAACAGGACCACAAGCGAACGCTTATGGATATTTTCAGCTATTTGATGCAAAACTGCCGTAGTGTTGGTGTTTTTCCGGAGAGGGATGTATCCCGGCCGTAGGATTTCCGACAGTTTTCCCATCAGTACTTCTGCGTGAACGGATGATAGCCGGGGCTGGGAATGGAACTCAATCTTATCGGAAAACAGGGTGAGTCCCACGGCATCCCTTTGCCGGCGCATCAGATGGATAAGCGCTGCTGCGGTATAAACAGAAAATACCAGCTTGTTGACCCTGAAGGCCGACCCTTTTGAATAAGGAAACAGCATCGATGAGGAGGTGTCAATCACAAGCTGGCATCTGAGATTGGTCTCTTCTTCATATTGTTTGACAAATAACTTGTCGGTACGGGCATATAATTTCCAGTCAATGGGTCTGGTGGATTCCCCCTGGTTGTACAACCGGTGTTCCGCAAATTCAACCGAGAAACCATGAAAAGGACTTCGGTGAAGCCCGGTAATAAATCCTTCGACAACCTCCCTTGCTATCAATTCAAGGTTGTCGAATTCCTGGATCTGCTGAATATCTGATAGTTTTTTCAATCAGGCACGATTGTTCAGAGCAGGGCGTTCAGTTTATTGACCAACGTTTGTTTCGGACAGGCACCCACCTGTTTGTCGGCAATAGAGCCATTTTTCAGGAACAGGACCGTAGGTATGTTTCTGATCCTGAACTTGCCGGCGATCTCCGGGTTGGAATCCACGTTTACCTTTCCCACGATCGCTTTCCCGTCGAATTCCCCGTGCATCTCTTCGATGAAAGGAGCGATCATTCTACAGGGACCGCACCAGGTAGCCCAAAAATCAAGTACAACCGGAACTTCTGATTTTCCCACAATTTCATCGAAATTGTCATCGTTAATTTCTAATGCCATACATTCAGTTTTTATGGTTCACATAGTAATAATATTCCTCACAAAAATAGCTAATTGATCCGATAAGCAATCTCGGGATGTTCATCCAAAAACCGGATTAGTTCGTCAGTGACCATGATTTTGGTATTTCTGGAAAAGAGCTGGATGTGGTGATCTTCATCAAAAATCATAAACCGGAGTATCGCACTCCCTTTGTCCCTTTTCATAATCGTGTCCAGTTCATGGATGATCTGCTCATCGATCGTACCAAGAGGCAACTGAAGGGTGAAACTTTTGACGTGATTTTTTCGCACTTCTGAAAGCAGTTCCATCTGGCTGACCTTGAATTCAAGGGTTTCCGAATTATATCTTTTCTGTACCTTCCCCTTCAGCATGATAAAGAGGCCGGGTTTGCAAAACTTCCCGAATTCCACATAGTCCTGGTGGAAGAAGAAAAACTGATAAGAATCGGTATAGTCCGAGAGGGTCATTTTGCTGTAAGGTTTCCCATTTTTTGAAAATCCTTCGGATGCTTCAGTTACTATTCCGGCGAAGGTGATTTCCCTGTCCTTCAGTTTCTCCAGTTGCTCGTGGAGGTCTTTTAGTCCGAGTCCCCGGGTACAGAAGTTTTCAATTTCGATTTTGTAATCGTCTAAGGGATGAGCCGTCAGATAAATTCCGATCAGGCTTTTCTCTTTGTCAAGAAG
>CAZLDP010000250.1:0-4754 GCA_964558145.1 uncultured Prolixibacteraceae bacterium
CACAGTCACGCTATCATCAGCATGGAGGCGATCAAGAGGGGTAAGCATACTTACACGGAAAAGCCCCTTACCCATACCGTTTACGAGGCCAGGAAACTCACGGAAGCTGCACGGGAGTACAAGGTAGCCACCCAGATGGGAAACCAGGGACAGGCAGGAGACGGTCCCCGGAGACTTCAGGAAATGATTCACGATGGGGTCATCGGGACCATCCAGGAGGTGCATGTCTGGACCGACCGCCCCAACAGGGGTTTGTCAGACACTTATTGGCCCCAGGGCATAAAACGCCCAGAGGATATGCCCCCTGTACCGGAAACCCTTGATTGGGACTTGTTTACCGGACCGGCTCCGTTGCGCCCATATCATCCTTCCTACCATCCTTTCAAGTGGCGCGGCTGGCTCGATTATGGCACGGGGGCACTCGGTGATATCGGCTGCCATTCATTCGATTCTGTTTTTAGGATTCTAAAACTCAAATATCCTACCCACGTTCAGGGCACATCTACCCTTGTCAATGGCGAATCATTCCCTCTGGGATCCATGATCACCTATGACTTCCCTGCACGCGGGGAAATGCCTCCCGTGAGGCTTGTCTGGTATGATGGAGGTTTACGTCCCCCGCGACTGGCCGACATGGGCATTAATATCCAGATGGGTGCAGGTGGAGTGCTTTATATAGGCAGTAAAGGGAAGATTCTTGGAGACCAGCTCCTTCCTCACTCTTTGAATGATTCCTATAAAAAACCGGAACCTTACCTGAAGTCATCTCCCGGGCACCGTCAGGAATGGATTCTGGCATGCAAAGGCGGAGAGCCTGCAGGTTCAAACTACGACTGGGCCGGGCCTTTGACGGAAACCGTCCTGTTAGGGAATATTGCCCTCAGACCTGAATTAAGGGAGAAACTGAGTTTCCAGAGCCTCCAGTTTGATCCTGAAAAGCTTACTTTCCCCAATCTGCCCGAAGCAGATAAGTTCCTGCATTATGAATACAGGGCGGGTTGGAGCCTTTAATCCCAAAGATGTACTACAGATAAATATGAACAGGGGTACGTTTCTTTAATAACCAATAATCAAGTTAAAGTACGGACTGACCAGGATAGGTAACGAAGCGATCCAATCTGAAAAATGTGGTTTTAGAACAAGATATGAAAAAGAAACAATACGTGGTTTTCGATTTTGACGGAACCCTTGCCGATACCTTGGACCTGGTCTTTAATATTTTTAACGGTTTTGCACACGAATACCAGTTTAAGCCGGTAACCTGGGAGGACAAGGAAAATATCAGGTCAAAGAAACCCCAGGAATTGCTGAAGATATATGGGATTAGCTACCTGCGGCTGTTCACCCTGATACTGCGTATCCGGAAGGAGTTAGCACACCATATCCGTGACACGAAACTGGTGGAAGAGATGCGTG
Organism: uncultured Prolixibacteraceae bacterium; assembly: GCA_964558145.1. Taxonomy (GTDB): domain Bacteria; phylum Bacteroidota; class Bacteroidia; order Bacteroidales; family Prolixibacteraceae; genus UBA1413. Next base: position 1,417 of record CAZLDP010000250.1, read on the forward strand.
ATTCCCTGGTTGCCCTCAGGAATGCGGGGTACAGGATGGGAATACTTACCTCCAATTCGAAAGAGAATGTTTCCCGGTTTTTGGGGTACCAATCGCTCGCCGGGCTTTTTGATTTCATCTACAGCGGGAACAGTCTGTTTGGCAAGGACAAGGTTCTCCGGCGCATGCTGGAGCGGGAGAATATTCCTTCCGAAAGTATGGTTTATGTGGGGGATGAGACCCGCGATATCGAAGCCTGTAAAAAAATCGGAATTCCGGTGATTGCGGTCAGTTGGGGGCTGAACCGGCGGGAACTTCTTGCTTCATTGCATCCTGAACAGCTTGCCGATCATCCCCGGCAATTGCTCCCGCTTCTTCAACGGATTTTCTGCGCCAAAACGGAAGACCCTGGTATTGCGTTTTCCTGAGAGGACACCGGCAGGAAGGCTATAAAGTCAAAATACCCTGGTGCCGAAGAGATACCGCTGGCTCCACCAGGGATTGTCAAGGGGAGTGATAGTCACTCCCTGAGATGTGGAAGTGTGGATGAACTGATTGTTCCCCAGATAAATACCCACATGGGTAATGTAATCAGACGAATTGTATGACCGGGTGAAAAAGAGCAGGTCGCCCCGTTTCAGCGCTTGACGTTCCATGATCATCACCCCGTAACGGGCTTGGTCCTGCGAACTGCGGGGAATGACCACCCGGTGCTTCGCAAATGCCGTGTAGGTCAGCCCTGAACAATCCATACACCGACTGGTGGACCCTCCCATACAATGCGGTGTGCCGAGGAATTTTTCAGCCGTACCGATTACCTGATCGGGTTTGACATGCCGGGTATCCAAATATTTCCCTGTGCCGCCGCGGATAAATTCATCCATCTCGCGGTCTGCAACCACCGGGGAAGTCGCAGGCAGCGCCGGAGTGGACGCTGACGGAACGATCCGCCGGCTGCACGATGCAAGTGCCAGGAAGAAGGTCAGCAGGGTAACTAACCAAGTTTCCGGCCGGAAATGAGTCACATGTCGAAACACGCCCTTATCGTTGATGCTTTGAATCGATTTTTGACAATTTTCAAAGATAATCGCTTCCTCTTTTTCTGCAAACACAATTTATTCAGAGCAATGACGATGAATTTCTTCTCCGGTTTTTCTTTACCGGATTGCAAGTTTTATGAAAAGGAAAATTGACAAAGGTTATATAACGGTACCGGACCCAATTTCGCGCTTTCTTCCAATTAGTAGGGTAACCTTTCGTTTTTAAGTCAGATTTTTTCAATAATTCGGTTTTTTGTTATCATATTGTAACTTTTTTCACTTCTGTTAACATTTAAGAGGAGGAGTTGCTATCCCGATTTCTTAAAAATTCCTAACTTACAATCCAACGCCCGGAAAACCTTTTGATTCATGGCGAAGCACATTTATGGTCGTAATAGGAGGGACTGACGGGTAGAGAAATATTATATTTTTGACTATGCATTTCAGGAAAATATGTGCAGGCATGCTTCTGCTGATTTTACAGGCGGCACCGTTGTGGGCCGGAGTTTCGAAGAGAAGTGTGGCCATTGTGGTCGATCAGACGACCCTTGAAAAATGCCGCACCTCCTTGGAGACCTATTCGGCGTCTCTTGTCCGTGACGGACTGAATCCAGTGGTGGTTCCCGATAAGTGGGGGATTCCCGACTCGATCAGAAAGGCGCTTTTCGACCTCTACCGGAACCGGAACCTCGAAGGGGCTGTTTTGGTGGGGGATATTCCGGTGGCAATGGTCAGGGATGCTCACCATCTTACCACCGCTTTCAAGATGGATCCCCGCAGGCCATGGGATCAGTCGTCGGTTCCTTCCGACAGGTTTTATGACGATTTCGACCTGAAGTTTTACTACCTCAAGCGCGATTCGATCTACCCATTGTACTATTATTATTCATTGGCTTACGATGGTCCACAAGAGATTGGGTGCGATATTTACTCTGCACGGGTGAAGGCGCCTACTACCCCCGGGAAAACGAAATATGAGCTGATCAGCGACTATTTTTTCAAAGTGGTCCGGGAAAAAGAGCAGCGCCGGAAGATGGACCAGTTGACATTTTTTGCAGGACACGGGTATAATTCTTCCTGCATGATTGCCCGGATGGACGAAAAACGGGCCCTCACGGAGCAGTTCTCATTCCTTCAGAATCAGGCGCAGGGACTGAACTATTTTGATTATACCTGGGATGACAATGTGAAATACAGGCTGTTGGCCGAACTGGCGCGGAAAGACCTCGACCTGGCCATCCTCCACCATCACGGCTCAGAAGATTTGCAACTGCTGAACGGTTCTCCGATATCTTCGTCCACCCAGGTGTGGATCGACCTGGCCCGTAAATTCTTCCGCGGAAAAATCAGAAATTCAAGAGATACTACAGCCACCAAAAAGTATTACCTCGAAAATTATCCGATTCCTGAAGCGTGGGTGAACGATGCCTTTGATAAGGCTCTTATGGAGAAGGACAGCCTTGAGGACTTGGGCGTCGACATGCAGATCGCCGACCTTTATGGCTATGAGCCGGGAGTGCCGGTGATTGTTTTCGATGCCTGTTTCAACGGCTCTTTTCATTTAGACGACTATATCAGCGGGCATTACATTTTCAATCCTGGTTCCACGGTGGTGGTGAAAGCCAATTCAGTGAACACCCTTCAGGATGTGTGGACAGACCAACTGATAGGCCTGCTCGGCCTGGGCGTCTCTGTCGGCAACTGGGCTAGGGGGCAGCTTACCCTCGAATCGCACCTGATCGGGGATCCCACCTGGCGCTTTCAGGGCTGTACAGAAGTGAAACCCGACCTGAACGAAGCCCTTACTTCGCGGAAGAGCGATGTGAAGATGTGGCGGAAGCTGATGCGGCACCCCCATCCCGAGGTTAAATCGCTTGCGATGAAGATGCTTTTTGAGAACGGGGCGCTTTCGCCAGGTGAACTTCTTCGGGTGATGCAGGAAGAGAAGCAGGCCACCGTGCGGTTGATGGCTTTCAACCTGATCAAAAAATCGGCGGGAGAGGAGCTGGTCTCCGCCATTCATTTGGGGCTTTACGATAATTATGAACTGTTGCGGAGGTTGAGCGCGATGACGGCCGGCCAGAATGGTTCACCCCTTCTCCTCGACGATGTTTTCACACTTCGTATTCAACCGGGCCTACCTAGGAGAGTCGATTTCCAACTCAATGATGCTTCCGCGATCTTCGGAAAGGAGGAGGCCATTGCGGCTTTTGAGAAGGCGCTAAAAGGCAGGACCGGCAAATGGTATGAAAATGAAACCCGTCTGTTAGTCTCCTTCAGATCGACCATGGAAAACAGGGAAAAAGGGTTCCGCGACCT
>CAZLDP010000251.1:0-4737 GCA_964558145.1 uncultured Prolixibacteraceae bacterium
CCTTCAGGACGGAGATGGAGGCGATGTCGGCCGGGTTGAGGAAGTCGATGTTGCTAAAGAACATCCCGTCTACTACATAGAGGGGGGCTTCGTTGTTCTGCCCCGGATAGGAGCCGATACCGCGCACACGGATGGTGGGACTGTTGCCGGGGGAGCCGGTGCTGACCACCTGGAGACCGGCCACCTTCCCCTGAAGCGCCTGCATTGCCTGTCCAGAAGGGGTTTTTGCCAGTTCATCCGATTTAACTGTAGCGATCGCAGAGGTCAGGTCCTTCACTTTCTGGGTACCATACCCCACAACCACTACCTCTTCCACATCAAAAGCCTGTTCCCTGAGCTGGACATTGATCACGGCCTGGTTGCCAACAGGAACCTCTGCCGTGGTGAAGCCGACAAAACTGAAGACCAGGGTACTCTGTGGATTGGTATCAATGGAGTAATTCCCGTCGAAATCGGTAATGGTCCCCACCATGGTTCCTTTCACCAAAATGCTGACCCCGGGAATCCCCTGTCCGTTGGCCTCGGTGACCTTCCCGGTGACTTTCACCTGGGGTTGCGCGGCACCCACCGAAACCATGCTGATTAGAAGCAATAACAATAATAATCTCTTCATAACATTTCGCAGATTAGTTAATTTGGAGGTGAAATTAACACATCTTCCCATTTACGCGGCACGAAGCGCCTCACTATAAATGCTTACCTGATAACTGAGTTTATTTGACACCTCATTAATACCTCATCATTATGAAAATTGAATGACGTAATATATTTTATTTAAGTATATTAGTGTCTTAAATGGAGAGGACAATTTTAAAATGTACTTTCCGGGCTTCCCTGGTTGATGAGGTGCATAATTATAAGCTTTGATTGATTCTACCGGGTATGGTAAGCCGTATAAGGATTTATTAAATGGATAAAAGATCGATATAAAGTTATGATATTACAGGTTGTTTATATGGGGATTACGCTGCTTGGGATGATTTTTCCGGCGGTACTGTGGGGTATGGAGGGAACTGCTCCTGAAGTGCGCAGTTTCACCAAGGCGCTCTATGGGGCTTCAAGTCAGAACTGGTCGGTCGCCCAGGGGAAGGACGGCACGATATACATTGCGAACAGTGCGGGATTGCTCGAATACGACGGATCGACCTGGCTGGTGCATCCTTCGCCTGACGGTAACATTATCAGGGCAGTAGCAGTGGACAGCAGTGGGGTAGTTTACACCAGTGGTTATCAGGAACTTGGATTTTGGAAGCGCGATAATTTCGGTAAGCTGCAATACACTTCACTGAAAGAAAAAGCGCTCGCCCTGTTTACACCCAATGTGGAATACTGGAATATTTTTCTGGATGGGACTAAAGTCTTGTTTCAGGCATTTACACAGATTCTGGTGTATGAAATGGGGAATTTCTCCGTAATACCGTTCGATATTTTTGTCAATTCAGCCGCGCTGATCGATGGGCGTTTATTTATCAACGAGATCGACAGGGGGATTTTTGAGATACGCGACACGGTAAAGGCGCCGTTGGTGACGGGTGATTTTTTCAGGGGCAAGGCCATGCGGTTCCTTCTTCCCTGGAACGAGGGGAATTTTTTGTTGGGAACAGCTTCAGATGGGGTATACCTGGTTTCAGAGGGAAAGGTAGAAGAGTGGAATCCTATCTTAAATGAGTATTTCAGGCGGACACAGGTAAACCGGGCTTGTTTGCTGCCCGGGGGAGAGGTGGCCATAGGGACTATCCTGGATGGCATTTTCGTGGTGGGAAGCGACGGCAGGTTGAGAGAGCAGATGAACAGCCGCAACGGGATGCAGAACAATACGGTTCTGGGGCTTCTGAGTGATCAGGAGGGGAATATCTGGGCAGCGCTTGACCGGGGAGTCGACCTGATTATAAGGAATCCTTCTGGAGGGGTGCGCTATTATCCCGTTGAGGGAATCGGGGCGGTCTATGATGCGGCTGTATACAAGGGGAAGCTTTTTTTAGGCACAAATCAGGGTTTGTTTGAAGGGGAGATCTCCGGAATTCCCGGGAATTTCAGGCTTATACCGGGTACACAGGGACAGGTTTGGGACTTGGAAGAAGTGGGGAGTGAACTGGTGGTTGGGCACAACAGCGGAACCTTTACCCTGTCGGGAAGTGAAATCCGTAAAATTTCGCCTGTTTCAGGAGGATTTTCAATTCGTCCCAACCCGCGTGAGCCGGGGACCTGGGTTCAGTGTACTTACTCCAACCTTGTAATATTCCGGGAGACCAACGGCAGACTTCAACTGAATAAGGTGATTTATAATTTCAACGAACTGATCCGGTTTCTGGAATTTGATCATCTGGGAAATCTCTGGGCTGGCCATATGCACCGGGGTATATACCAACTCAGGTTAAGTTCTGACGGAGACTCTGTGCGAATGATCAATTACTTTGGAGAAAATTCTGTTTTTGGAAAAGATCACTCCCTCCGTGTGTTTAATGTGGGAAACCGGGTGGTCTTTACGACGGGTGAAAAGCTCTATACTTTCGACGATCTGAACAACAACATCATTCCATATGAACGGTTGAATACCTATTTAGGCGGATATGCTGGCGCAGACAGAATAATTGCTGCGGGTGAAAATCTCTATTGGATGATTACCAGGGCGAAGATCGGGCTTTGGCGGATTAGCGGTGATGATGCCGTATTGGTCAGAGAATATCCTTCTGGTGTTTTCGGGAACCAACTTGTGCGCAACTTTGAAAATATCACGGTGGTTTCGAAGCGGGAAGCTGCCGTGTGTCTTGAAAACGGGATCGCATTTGTGGAAACCCAACCGGGGAAGGCGCCGCATTTCCCCGAAGAGAAGCCTCCCGAAATCAGGTCTGCGTGGCTCAAGGGTCGTGACGGAAATCCTATTTATCTTTCTCCCCACGATCAGGCTTACAAAATTAATTGGGCATTGAACAGCTTACATGTCAGGGCGGCATTCCCTTGGTTTGGAAGCGGTGACCTTACCTGGGAATGGTTACTGGAAGGATTGTCGCCCCAGTGGAACAGTAACGGCACCTCTCCGGTATTTGAATTTGTCAGGCTTCCTGCCGGGAAGTATATGCTGAAGGTCAGGACGGTCGACAGTTGGGGAAACCACAGCCGGGAACTGGAAATTCCCCTGGTGGTACTCCACCCGTGGTACTGGTCGCTAACAGCCCGGCTCTTTTATTTGCTGCTCTCCGTGGCTGCTTTGTTACTTTTCCGATTGCGCGTGGAATCCAATACCCGGAAAAAGGAACAACGGAAAAGGGAGGAAAATGAAAGGGAACTGATCCGTCTGAAAAACGAAAAACTACAGACGGAGATTTCTTTTAAAAGCAGGGAATTGGCCAATTCAACCATGGCCATTATCAAAAAGAACGAATTCCTGCTCGACCTTAAGGAACTGGTTCTATCTCATAAAAATCAGCTTGGAATCCGGTATCCTGACAAATACTCCAATGAATTGCTCAGGAAAATTGACAACCATCTTTCGAGCCATGATGAGTGGAAAATTTTTGAAACCAATTTTGAACAGGCGCACGAAACGTTCATGCGAAATCTGAAAAACCGCTACGCTGATCTTACTCCGGGGGACATGCGCCTTAGTGCTTTTCTGAGAATGAACCTCTCTTCGAAGGAGATCGCTCCATTGATGGGTATTTCAGTCAGAGGTGTGGAAAATCACCGGTATAGACTCAGAAAAAAAATGGGGCTTTTACACGATGAGAACTTAATTGAAATAATTCTGAAACTTTAAGACTGAAATAATGTGAAATTGATTAAAATTTATGTCATTGAGTATCAGATTTAATATTTTTTATTATATTTGTAGAACTTATTCAAGTTATTATAGTCCCATTTACTTGAATTACATTTTTAAATCCCAACGAAAGGAGACAGAGGTCTCCTTTCTTTTTGTGTTTTTACATCCTGTCGGGCATTCCGATTCCCAGCATTCCCATCCCGCTTTTCATAATCTTGACCACGCATTCCGAAAGGATTAGCCGGAAATTTCTCTTAGCGTGGTCCGGCTCATTGAGGATGGAATGGTCGTGGTAAAACTGGTTGAATTCCCTGGCAATTTCATAGCAGTAGTTGGCCAGAAGGGCGGGGGAGAAGCTGATTGCAGCTTCTTCCACCACAGCCGGATAGACTGAAATGGTTTTCAGCAGTTCTTTTTCTTTTTCTTCCAGGTTCATTTCTTCAGAGAACCTGGTGGTGACGTCGATGTGGTTTTCACGTGCTTTTCGAAGTACCGACATGATGCGGGCATGGGTATACTGGATAAAGGGACCGGTATTTCCATTAAAATCGATCGACTCTTCTGGATTGAAGGTCATATTTTTACGGGGATCTACTTTCAGAATGAAATATTTTAGGGCGCCCAAAGCAATTGTTTTGAAGATATTTTCAGCCTCATTTCCTTCCACATCCTCCAGTTTTCCAAGCTCCTGTCCCATTTTCCGTGCTACAACCACCATTTCCGCAATCAGGTCATCGGCATCGACCACAGTTCCTTCGCGCGATTTCATCTTTCCGGAGGGGAGCTCCACCATTCCATAGGAGAAGTGGTAAAGCTCGCGACCCCAGCGGTAACCCAGTTTGTCGAGCAGGTGGGAGAGAACCTGGAAATGATAGTTTTGCTCATTGCCCACTACATAAACCATTTTATTGATGGGGAAATCGTCGAAGCGCATTTTGGCGGTTCCGATATCCTGGGTCATGTATACCGAGGTG
>CAZLDP010000252.1:0-4711 GCA_964558145.1 uncultured Prolixibacteraceae bacterium
ACGCTCCAACTGCCGCCGCCTAATTCCAATACCTTGCTGATGACATTGCTTTTAAGCAGATACGGGAAACCGCTCCGTTCCGACTCTTTGTTGAAAAAGACCTGGATGGATGCCCTCCGCGCGTTGGGAATATCGGTCTGGAACTGACGGATCTCGGGGAAACCGCTCAAGTATCGCTCCATCTTTTCAATCAGCGCGTTCATCTGCGGCAGGGTGGTACCGTTGGGCATCGACGCGGCAATGGTCAGCACCAGCTCCTCGTTGCGCGTAAAGTAGCTGCCCTGGTACACTTTCTCCGCGAACAGGCGCAATGTACCGCCCAACGCCTTGTTTACAATGGGTTTCACTTTCTCCCTGTAGGTGATGTTATCGAAAATCTTGTTGTAATGCTTGGCAAAGGCGGTTTCCTTTTCGATTTTGTCGGGGAGGAGGAAAACGGGTAAGCCGAAAATCAGGACAATCGCCGTGAAGGGGATCCACTTGCGCTTGCTCAACAGCCGAATCATCGCGGCGTAAAAGCGATTGAAGTAAACGGTCAAGCGGCGCGGGTGAACGGGCAAACGCCGGAGCAAGCCACGCCTTTTCAGCGGCTCGCGTTTCTTCAACTTGATCTTCTCCACCATGGCCGGCACGAAGAAGAGCGCGACGAACAGCGATACCGACAGGTTAATCATCACTACGGCGGCAAAGTCCTGCAAGTTAAGCCGTATTTTCTCGTCTAAGAAAAAGATAATCGACAGCGCCCCCACTGTGGTCATCGTCGCCGCCATGATAGGCATGAAGGCGTTTCGGTTTTTTCGATGCACCAGGTGGTCGGTCATGATGATGGTGTTATCGATAATCAAACTGAGCGAAATGGTTACTCCCGCCAAAGAGTAAAGTTGAAGCTCCAATTTGAACAGGTTGTAAAAGATGACGGCAACGGCAAGGTTGATTACCAGCGTGACGGCGATGAGGAACAGGTAGCGTACGTTCCGGGTAATCAATAACACGAAAAGCAGCAAGATAAGCACCGTCATTCCACTTCGCAGGTAAATCTTGTTGAGCTCGGCGTGGATGTATTCCGTGGCATCGTAACTGTTGTGTATCTCGTAACCGGGAGGGAGTTTGCCGCGAATTTCGTCGATGGCCTCGTGCACCTGCTTGCTCAGGCGGAGTTGGTTGGCCGTCTCTTCTGCCGTGAGCGAGAGGTAGATCGAGTTTAGTCCGTTGATGCGGTAGAAACTGGTGGGTTCCTGCTCGGCGTGTACCACTTTTACCAGTTGGTCCAATCGGATAAGCGTGCCGTCGCTGTTTTTCACGGTAATGGCAGAGGCATCGAACGTGTTATGATCACCGCCCGAAACCAACATGATACGCATCCACGAGGGCGCGTCGTTTACGCTTTCTGTTTCTGCCATTCCCAGAAAATCGGTAGAGTAATACATCGAAACAGCCTGGCGAATGTCGTTCAACGTTACGCCCAGCGCTTGCAATTGGTCATTGTCATAAGTCAACTGCCACTCCATCGGCGTGGCCCCCCGAACCTCTATTTTGTAGAGGCCGGCAATATCGCTGAGTCGCTGCTTGATGTTGTATTCGGTATATTTTTGAATAACGATAGGCGTAGCGGCGGAGTTGACGGTAAAGTTCATAAAGGGACGTGAAGCGTTCTCGTCGGGACGACGTACCGATATGTAGGGATAGGAAACTTCCCGGGGTAAATCGCTCCATGTTTGACGCACGATGGTGGAGGCTTCAAAGCGGGCCACATCTACAGGCGTATGTTTGTCCAATTCAAGGGTGATGTTTCCCCAACCGTTCCCCGATGTGGAATAGATGTTCTTCACGCCGCCGATGCGAGCCAGCATCGCTTCCAATTTCGATGTGGCTTCCATTTCCACGACGCGGGCAGCATTACCGGGCATCGAGAAATAGACCGTCAAACTCGGCAAGGTGCGCGACGGCGCCAGCTTAATCGGCAAAAGCGGAATAAGAGCAATACCCATTATGGCGATGCTGAGGAACGCCACGATAACGGTAAAGGAGGATATGGACGGTTTGGTCATTTACGAAATACGAATTTTGCGATTAATAGAGTGCAGATCCGAACATGTTCCAGTTATGCCGAACAGGAGCAAAACCTGCGAAGCGAATCTTTCCACTTTCCACTTTTCACTTTCCACTTTTCACTTGATAAACTTTCCACTTTCTACTCCAAATCCACCTCAATCGGCCTGTTCTTCTCAAAATCGTACAAGGTCAGTTTCCGGAGTTTGAAATAGCTCTGCCAATAATTCCGCAAAGCGGAAATGTAATTGCGTTGCGCTTCCTGGCGGCGGTTGGTGGAGAGCGTGAGACTGTTGATGTCTGCTTTGCCGATAATAAATCTCTCCTGTGTCTGTTCTTGCGCCAGTTTAGCGAGTTCCATCGCTTCTTCGGCACTGCGAATCATCTTTTGTTGCACCGAAAAATCCCCTACGGTCATAATTACCTCTTCTTCCAACCGGATTTCGCTTTCCTGTGCCGACAGTTCCGTGATGTTCAAGTTATTTTTTGCCATATTATTACGCCCTTTGCGCACGCCCCAATCCACTAACGGAATAGTAAGTGTGAGAGCCATGATGTCCTGTTGTAGCGGATTGCTATATACATCGCTAAAAGTGGGTGCGACCTGGTTGAATCCCACACTTGCCGAAAATCCCGCGCTGAAAAGCGATTCCCGAAGGGTGCGGTCGAGTGTTTGTCGCGATTCCAGAATTCGTTGTTTGTGTTCCAAATATTGCGGGTTGTTCTCTTTGGCAAACATTAAGGCATCGTCCACGTTCACGATAATATTTTTCGGGTAATCGGGTAAGTGCAACGTTATTTTCGTGTCTTTATCCAAATTGAGGAATGCAGCCAAGGCAAACATCGCTCTTTTGAGTCGGATTTCTGCATTTTGAAGCGAGTTTTGCGCGTTCACACGGTCAACCTTCAGTGTCAGCAGTTCCGATTGCCCGATGGAAGCAATTTTGTGTTTTTCTTCTCCTATTTGGTATAACAATTCCGAGTTTCGCTGATTTTCCTCCGCCAATTTATATTCGGCTTGTGCCATTGCCAAATCGAAAAAGTGTCCCGATGCAGTTTCTGCCGTGGTTTCCAAGTTGGAGATTAACTCCTTTTTTGCTCTTTCAAATTTGAGCGGCTCTATTTTCTTTTCCCACTTAAAACGGTTGTAACCCAACAACTCTTGTCGGTAACCGATACGAATTGGCACGCTGTTGAATTGACTGCGTGCCTTGTCGCCAAAATTACGGATAAATCCCAATTCGGTATCTAAGAAAAACGTTCCGGCCATAAGGTCGAAGTTTTGTTGGGTGGCAAGATTCCCGTAGGAAAAGAGCGATTGCTGACGACGATAGATGTCGATGTTTTTTTCAGAATCGTACCGACGGGTAAAGTCACGATTGTAACGTAACGGCGTGGTGTATAACGTAAGCGACGGCAGCCGTGCCGCTTTGTAAGAGCGGTATTCCCAGTAACTTGCCATATACATGTTTTTGGCACGAAAAGCCGTAAGTGAACTGTTGTTTGCCAGTTCGACGGTATGCTGCAAATCGAGGATTATTTCGGTTTGCTGGGCAGAAACAGTCGTTAAACTGAATCGACCCATCACCGCGAAAAGAAGAAATAAACAGATATATTTCATATTCATATTATTTTAGAACAAAGAGCCAACAATCAGAACTTTTATACAATAAACTTTTCACTTTTCACTTTCCACTTTCCACTTTTAACTTTTAACTCTCCTATATATCCCCCAATACACCACCGGAACAATAAACAGGCTGACCAACATCCCTATTACCATTGTTCCTATCATTCCAATGGCGAGCGGTTTCTGCAATTCCGAACCCAAATCGAACGAAAAGAGCAGCGGCATCATGGCAATAATAGTAGTGAGCGAGGTCATAATAATGGCACGCAAACGTTTTACTCCTCCTGTGTGGATGGCTTCCATCAACGGAACGCCCTGTTTGCGCAGTTCATTGATCATATCCAACTTAAGTATACTGTCGTTGATAATTACACCGCTCGACACGATTAATCCGATGGCGCTCATCAGGTTGAGCGTATGTCCCGTTGCCCAAATCAGCACAAGGGCAAACGCGATATCGATGGGGATTTCCACCAACACGATAAGCGGTTGCACAAAATTCTCGAATTGAGACGATAGGATAAAATACATCAACAGGACGGATACCAAGAGAACAACTACCAACTCGCCCAACATCTTTTTATTGGAAAAGAAACTGCCCGATAATACGGCTTCCCACGTGTTGTCTTGTTTGATGACAGTTTCGGCATTTTTGATTAGCTTTTCGGGACGGTCAATGTCGTAATAATTCATCGGGATATACTCTCCGTTTTTTCCCGCCACGATGGTTTTAATGTCTTCGCCTCGATGCACACTTACAAGCGATTGCAACGGTATCATCGTGTTCCCTTTGTTGGTGGCAACCAATGTTTCACGCAGCACCTGCTCCACGGTTTGATATTTACCTGCCAACGAAATAGGCAGATACTGCTGAAAGGAACGCAACACGGCAATTTGATTTTCGCGAAAAGCAGTACGAAGCGTGCGATACACTTCAGCGTAATTCACACCGTAAACAAACAGTGGTTCTTTATCGATAATTATTGTTTACAGTTTCATAGAAGGAGTAAACTTCGTACAACAAAACACTAG
>CAZLDP010000253.1:0-4708 GCA_964558145.1 uncultured Prolixibacteraceae bacterium
CAGAAGGATTGTGAAAGCTATACTTTTCATAACCGGCAAAAGTCGTTTTCTCAGGGAACATTTCTGTTTCAACCACGGCTTTCAACGAGGAGGCCACAGTTCCGTGAAGCCAGGCTGCCTGCAGGTGTGCCTGCTGTTTGACGCCTGCCCTGACAGGAGACGGCAACTGAAGTTCCGCTTTCAGCCGGTTGGGTTTGACCGTTTCAATCCGGATCCGTTTCTCAAAGGCAGCGCCTCCCACCTGAACCCTGGCATACCAACTGCCTGTCGGGTCGTCGGGACGGGTTTTTACCGCAAAATGATAAAAACCGTTTTCCGACCGGGTAGCCACCCGTTTTTCCACCTCCTGACCGCGTGAATTGACCAGCCTGAATACGACGGGAGCATCGCCGGGAATTCTTCCATCCGGGTCATCCAGAATAAAGGTCAAGTAAAGCGGATCACCCGGCCGCCAAACTCCGCTCTCACCTTAGATGGATCCCTTGAGTCCTTCCCTGACCTCTTCGCCCGACACATCAAAGTTACTGAGCGACAACGATGAACCATCATCAATCCGCAGGTAACCAGTCTGGCTCCCTTTGACAGCCACTGCCACAAAAGGTTTCTGCCCGGGCTCCAGGGTAACAAATCCCCGGCTGTCGGTGTAAGCTTTTGCCAGCAGTTGATGCTGTAAACTGTATAGCGAAACCTCTACTTTATCTTCAGGCTGTGCAGTTTTCAGGTTGGTGATGGCAAGGGTAAACTTGAATCCTTTTCCCTCCTTGGCCACCATACCCAGATTAGAAGCATAGATATTCCGGGCCACGAAACGGCCTGAATAGTAATACGACGGATGACAGGGATTATCCCTTTCATCCCAGTCAAACCCCTTGGGATAATAATAGAGACTGTACCATCCCGGTGAATCCCAATCCTCTTCTTCTTCCTCAACCGCGATGGGTATATCACTTTCTTCCTGCCCGGAACATTCGTAAAGGGAATAAGCCTGCCTGAAGCGGAGTTCCACACGGTAAATAGCCCCCTGTTCCGGCTTGACATACCGTTCCAGATCAATACGGTAGGTATTCCATTGATAAAGCTGCTCGCTCCTCTCGGGTGTCAGCTCCACTTTCCCCGAATACACCAGCCTTCCGGTTTTCTTGATGTCGCTCACCCCGTCCACCTGGTTCTCCTGTAAAAATTGCCTGACATTGGAGGCATAAATCCTGATAATGCGCAAGTCGACGGCTTTGAGACTTACTGCTTCGAAAGGAAGGGAAAGCGATGCCTCTTCAGGCACAATCACACCCTTTCCCAATAAACGGACTTCGGGTTTAAGATTCCGGAAAAAGAGCGGATAGGTCAGGCTTTCGGCGAGCCGCTTGCCGTCCACACTTTCGATTCCCTTGAACAGGGTCAGCGCGACCTCCCCGGTCATCTTCTCCAGAGGCCATAAAATCAAGCGGTTCCCGTCGATCTGCCAGGTATATTGAACTTCATTGCCCAATCCGGCCAATCCTTCCACCGCCTGATCAGGAACCAGGGGATCCGAAAAAAGAACCCTCACCTGCTGTTCGGGAGAGGTCTGCACAGACACCCCGATCACCGTAAACTGGTTCATCGGCGGCACTTCCACGCTCTTCTCCCCTTTCATTTTCACCTTCAAAGGCTTACCATCCCATGAAATGAGGAGTTTTCCCGGAGTGGTTTCATTCCGCATGAGACTATCGGCCGTAAAAGTATGACTGAGTTTGTCGGGAGAATGGCTCCAGCGAACCGGAACTACCCTGCCATTGAATCGCACTTTCACAACCTTTTCAACCAGGTCCTGATCGGCCACATCGGCAGTAATCACCGCAGCCGAATAGGACATTCCCCGGTAATCGAGCGCTGCATCAGTGAACAATCCGCCCTCCCCGATCGTAAAATGCTGCGCCAGGGTACGAAATGAAAACCGCAACACGCGGAATGGTTTTTCAACGTCGAGCAACCTGCCCAAATGAAATGCAACGGTATACCGGGTTGCCGGTTGAAGGGGCTCTGCCGGACGGAAAGTGACCAGTCCTGCCGCATCAGCCGTTACCACTCCCTTCAGGGCAGGTGTGAACTCAAAAAGTCCTTCCGGGATGACCATCTCTCCGGTCCCGGCTGTGGGAGGTACCTCAGCCAGCCTAACCATCACTGCGGCCTCCACCGAAATTTCCCCTGAAGTAAAAGAAGTGACATACCTTGAAAACCCGGGATCGGGAACCAGATCCCCCTTACGGGCCTGACAGCCTGCCAGAAACCAAAGTAATACAACGGCGAAAACGCCAGGCTCAATCCCCAAAATGTTTATCTTCAACAGACAGAAGAACAAATCACTGATTCTTTTCATGGTGCCAAAAATTCGGAGTTAAATTTAACGAAACAATATAGTGAATATTGGCCGGAGAAAAAATTAAAAATTATTCCAATATTTGTACACTTGTATTTCAAATTGATATTTTAATTGGACAACCATGTATAAAATTCTCACACTCGACAAAATTGACCCGCAGGGTTTAATGCATTTCCCTCATGAAAAATATGAAACGGGAACCAATTTCGGTTCGCCTGATGCTATCATTTTGAGAAGCAGTAACATCCACAGCATGGAATTTCCGGAAACCATCAAGGCAATTGCGCGTGCAGGGGCAGGAGTTAACAACATCCCGCTTGACCGGTGTACGGAATCGGGGATCGTCGTTTTCAATACCCCGGGCGCCAACGCCAATGGGGTCAAGGAACTGATTCTGGCCGGTTTGTTGCTTGCCTCACGTGACATCAGCGGGGGTATCGAATGGGCAAAAACCCTTGCCGGAGAGGGGGATCAGGTACCCTCCCTCATTGAAAAAGGGAAAAAGAGCTTCGCCGGAAACGAAATTATGGGGAAGACCCTCTGTGTAATCGGGTTGGGGGCTATCGGGGTATTGGTGGCCAATGCAGCCCAGATGCTGGGGATGACCGTAACCGGGTTTGATCCCTATATCTCGGTGACGCAGGCCCAGAAACTGAGCGACAAAATCCAGCTCGCACGGTCGCTCGAGCCGGCTATTGCCGCTGCCGATTTTATCACGCTAAACATTCCCCTGACTTCGGAAACAAAGGGATACATCAACAAGGATAAAATCAGGCTGATGAAAAACGGGGTAAAAATTCTCAATTTCGCCCGTGGAGAATTGGTTCATACCGCCGACATGGCCGAAGCGCTGGAATTTGGCAAAGTATTCAGGTATGTCACCGATTTTCCCAATGAGGAGACCCTGAAAATGAAAAATACGATTTGTATTCCTCACCTGGGAGCATCCACCGAGGAGTCGGAGAGCAATTGCGCTATCATGGCCGTCGATCAGCTCCGGGAATACTTCGAAAAAGGAAATATCATCAACTCGGTCAACTTTCCCAATGCAGAGATGGAACGCAACGGCGGATTGCGCATTGTGGTCGCCAACAAGAACATTCCCAAAATGGTGAACCAAATCTCATACATCTTAGCCAAGCAGGGTGTCAACATTCTCAATATGCTGAACCGGTATAAGAACGAGATTGCCTATAACATCATCGACATTGAACAAACGGAGGTTGATCCGGCTACTGTGGAGGAATTGAAAGCTATCGACGGCGTTTTCATGGCCCGGATCCTGGATAGAGTGAATTAAAATATATAAATTAGTAAGTATGAGCAAGAGTGTATCAGTAAAAGCTGCGGACAACATCCGCATCCTGGCGGCTGCCATGGTGGAGAAGGCCAGGTCGGGACATCCCGGGGGCGCCATGGGCGGAGCCGATTTTATCCATGTTTTATACAGTGAATTTCTGCAATACGATCCTTCTGATATGGGTTGGAAAAACCGCGACCGGTTTTTCCTGGATCCGGGGCACATGTCCCCCATGTTGTATGGAGTGCTGGCTCTTGCTGGTTTTTACTCCATGGACGATCTGAAAAGTTTCAGGCAGTGGGGAAGCATTACCCCTGGCCATCCGGAGGTGGATGTGCTCCGCGGAATTGAAAACACATCAGGTCCTCTGGGTCAGGGGCACGCCATGGCAGTTGGTGCAGCCATTGCCGAGCGGTTTTTGGTATCCCGGTTCGGGGAATGGATGGCCCATAAAACCTATGCTTTTATTTCCGACGGAGGTGTCCAGGAGGAGGTTTCGCAAGGGGCCGGTCGGTTGGCAGGATTTCTGGGACTGCACAACCTGATCATGTTTTATGACTCGAACGACATCCAGCTTTCAACAACCACCTCAGAGGTGACACGGGAAGATACCGCCCGGAAGTATGAAGCTTGGGGATGGAAGGTGGTCACCATCAACGGCAATTCGCACGACGAAATAAGGGAGGCGCTGAAAAATGCTCAAACCGAAGCCGACAAGCCAACCCTGATCATCGGGAAAACCGTGATGGGGAAGGGAGCCCGGAAGGAGGATGGCAGCAGCTTTGAACGACAGACTTCTACCCATGGGATGCCTTTGGGTGATGCAGGAGCCTCCTTCGAAAAAACGATTGAAAACCTGGGAGGAGATCCGCTCGATCCTTTTGTGATTTTCGATGACGTAGCAGCGTTGTATGCCAATCGTCGCAGTAAGATGATCACCCTGGCCGTTGAGAAGAAAGCCACGGAAGCAGACTGGGCAGTCCGGAATCAGGAACTGGCCCAAAAATTGGACCACTTTTTTTCAGGGAAGGCGCCTGATTTCGACTATT
>CAZLDP010000254.1:0-4658 GCA_964558145.1 uncultured Prolixibacteraceae bacterium
GGAAAGCCCTCTACCTGAACATAGCGGAACCCATGATAGGTAAATGCCGGATGCCAGGTCTCAACTCCTTCTCCTTTTAATATATAGGTGTCTTTCGCTTTGGCATTCCGGAGATTCTCCTGGTTTACCAACCCGTTTTCATACAATGATTCAGCAAATTTCAGGGTAATTTTTTCACCGGCTTTTCCCTTCACTTTTATAGCTGCCCATCCTGCAAGGTTTTTCCCAGCGTCAATCACGTAAATCCCGGGTCGGGGCTCTGAGATGGAAGATGGAACAATCGTATCAACGATATTTATGGGTTCGACAAGTTGTGAAACCATATGGTCTCCCGGATCGGCAGTATTATGAGCCCATGCCCACTCTTGATTCATTAATCCGGAAGGGACATCGGGTTTAAATAATTCAGGAGTTTCTAACCGTGCATCGTATCCTTCTCCGTCGAATAGGGAGGAAAATACCACTGGCCCTGTTGTGACATGTCTCAAATTATCGGATGTAACCAGTTTCCTGCTTCCATCCGAATATTCAATTTCCAACTGTATTTTTAAGGAAGGCGTACCATACCACCCGGGGGCAACTGAAACTACTACAACATTGGGACCTTCTGTTAAACAGGATGTTACATCGTAAGTTGAATAATAAACTCTTTTCGAATAGGTGCTTTGAGCCGGTTCCAGAACACGATTCCCAACTTTCTTTTTGTTGATGAACATTTCATAATAACCCAGACCGGATATATACGTCCTGGCGCGTTTCACTGGTATTGGGTTATGTATCGTGGATTTAAAATACAACACTTTTCCCGGCATACCCGGGACATAGGCTATCCAACCGGATATCCAGTCTTCCGGTTTTAATAATCCCATTTCAAAAAAAGCCTGTTCTGACGATTTTACCGTCTGACCCTTGTTGGTTGAAACAACAACCTTCCAGAAATAACGATGTCTAGATTTTAATTCAGGTCCGCAGTACACTATTCCGGCCGACGCATTGGAAAAGACTTTACCGCTGTTCCACACATCGCCGTCATTCGTCGAAAGCCTTTCTTCTGAACTGGATACTATGATCTGATACGATATTTGAATGATTCCTCTTTGCTCTGATTCAATAGTCCAGCTAAAACGAGGATCTGCAATGTCCAGTCCAATAGGATTCGTTGAATATTCGCATCTTAGGTTTTTAACTTTTGTAATATTATTCTCAGCATTTGAATAACTTAACATGAAGCAAAATACACTCACAACAAAAACTTTCATATATCACTTTTCTTGAAATGATCAATCAGATTGCTTGCAGAAGTAAACTTAATAAGCTTATTTCCCAAAGGCTGGTGTTTTTTCTTCAATTTTTGGTTGTTTTCGATATATTTTTGGAACTTTCTATTCAGGAATTGTAAAAATGAATCAACATTCATTTTATAGTTTTTTTGGCAAGCCTTTTGTTCTTTAAATTTTTACGCGAACCAGTATGTTTAAATTACTCATAAAAGTTTTTGCTTTATCGGTATGCCTGAATTCATGCATAGAGAAGTTCGAAGAAGCTGAGCCCGATACAAGTAATTGGCAGAAATTATCTACCCGGGTTTCTTATCTTAATATCCAATCTTTCTGCCAGGACTCACTGGGATATATGTGGATCGCCACTTTACACGGATTAAACCGTTATAACGGTTACGAGTTTCATCAATACTTCTATGATCCGAAGGATTCCACATCTCTGGACAATGATATGGTGTTTGCATTGTTCATAGATTCGTTCCATAGACTTTGGGTAGGCACATTAACTGGTGTCAATTGTTATGATTTTAAACATAACCGGTTTATCAGGTACGAAAACAAACAGACGTACAGATCCAATGTGTATTCCTTTTATGAGGATCACGCAGGAAATATCTGGGCAGCCACTCACTTCGGGCTAGCCCTTCTGGATACTGTCCACAATCTTATTCAATTCCCTTTTTCTACAAATTGCATTGTCCATTCTGTTTGGGAAGATAATTCCCAAAGATTATGGATGGGAACAAACAGAGGACTTGCCCTTTGTAAGAACTATTCTTTGTTAGAGTTTTATCCTTTACCCGGGAACAGACAGGTAACTTCAAAGGTTTTCATTGATCCGAACGGAAAATGGTGGCTCGGGACAGATGCAGGCCTTGTCTGTTTCGATCCTGTGTCAAGAACTTTTGAACAACTGCCGGCAGCTTGTTTGGAACACCCTAAGCTGGCTCGATCCCAGATTAACTTCATCCAGGAGACAGACCAGCTAAAACTCCTCATTGGCACAAAATCTCAAGGTCTCTTTCAATATGACATAATTTCTCAGACACTTCATAACAATAATCCCTGGCGCCTCAACGAATTTCAATCCAGTGAACTGCTTTGCTGTTATGTTGATCGAAATAATAATGTTTGGATTGGATCTTATGATAAAGGATTTACAGTATGGAATAAATCGTTGGAATTTTTTAATTCGGAAAACCAATTAACCAACCTTATCAAAAATAAATTTGTTACCAGAATTATTGAAGACAGGTTCGGGAACCTGTGGCTTGGCACACGGTATCATGGTCTCTTTCTTTATACCCCATCAGGAAAGGTAACGGTATATAATGCTAATAATACGAAATTGTTCCATGAAAATAATCCTATAGAATCTTTGTTTATTGACTCTAAAGACCGGATCTGGATTGGTTTGCCCAACCAGTTAATAGTTGGTTCCATTTCTGCAAACGGACAGATTTTATTACCGGAGCAAAAAGGCATCGAACAGGTAAGGATGATGAAGGAAGATCAATACGGACATTTATGGATCGGTTCTTGGAATGGGCTAATTAGGATTAATTCGGATTTAACACCTGATAATCAACCAAAAAGAATTTACCAAGGGAATATTCCTGATTTTTACGTAGGGGATTCCGGTGATCTTATCTTTTCATCTTATGGTGAGGGTATTTACTTTCTTGCAAAGGATGATACCATACCCATGATTATTGAGGTCCCGGAAATAGCCCGACTTGCAGCCCAAACCTGTGTGACACTTTTTGGAGATTCACATGGTAAGATATGGGCAGGCAGCTATGGACACGGAATGATATGCCTGGCTGAAGATACCTGTTTAATATATACGAAGGAAAATGGCTTGCCCAATAATAATGTTCTGTGTTTCCAGGAAGACCAGGTTGGCTGTTTGTGGATAAGTACCTCTAATGGTATTTCAAAATTTGATCCAGAGAAAAAATCATTTACAAATTACTCAATCAATGATGGTACATTGGGGAATCAATATCATGAGAAGGGAGGACTCTCCCATTCGGATGGACGGATATTTTTCACCGGCAACCACGGATTGACCTTCTTTAATCCAATGGCAGAGATGCCGGTTCAAAGCCCTCCCAATATAATTTTGGAAGATCTGAAAATTCTGAATCAAAGTGTTCAACCCAGGCCTGATAATTCAACCTTGCCCATGAGTATTGCTTATGTCAGCAAAATCACACTCAATCACCGGCAATCCGTTTTTTCAATAGATTATTCAGGAATTGATTTTATTTCTCCTGACAAGCTTACCTATGCATATAAACTTGAAGGATTTGATGAAAACTGGAGTTACGTTGGTAATTTCCGGAGGGCAACCTATTCTAATCTTCCGGCAGGAAAATATTTCTTCTATGTCAAAGCGATTAACCGTGACGGTGTCGGGAGTACCCGGCTGGCGGGTGTTCAGATTACCGTTAAACCAGCTCCCTGGTTCACCTGGCAGGCGTTAGCACTTTACATCATAACCTTTTTATCGGCAGTTTATTTTCTTTTTCACTTGATCTTTAAGGTTAAGATGAACAGGCAACTTTTAGAGATGGAACACAATGAAAGACTTCGTGAACAAGAAATTTCTGACATGAAAATGAATTTGTTCACAAACATTTCCCATGAATTGAGGACACCTCTGACTCTGATTTCAGCTCCTTTGGAACAACTTACTTCCCAAAATGAATTTTCGGAACCAAATAAAAAGCTTTTAAGTACAATTACCAGGAATGTGGCAAGTATGCTGAGATTGATCAATCAGCTTTTGGATTTCAGAATCATCGAAAACGGCACCATGTCGTTACAGGTACAAAAGAGTGATATGATAAAACTAATCCAAAATATTCTGGAACTTTATTTATATTCAGCAGAAAAAAAACAAATCAATTTGGTTTTCAAACCACATACCACTAATTCAATTTTTTGGGTTGATACAGATAAACTGGAAAAAATCCTGCAAAATCTTCTTTCAAATGCATTAAAGCATACTCCTGTTAAAGGATCCATCCGGGTTACAACAAATATAATTGATAAGACAAGTGCAGTTAACAAATATCCTGAAATAACCGATTCAAATTGTGATTCTTACTTTGAAGTCGAGGTTACTGATTCAGGCCCGGGAATCCCCGAAAGTAGATTAGGAGAATTGTTTCAACGATATAGAAGAATAAATGGACCATCCGGACTTAAGCCCGATTACGGAGGTAGCGGCATTGGATTACATTATACTAAACACCTAGTTGAGACACACAAAGGACAGATCATTGCACGCAACCAATCCTATGGCGGAATGACTTTTTCATTCATCCTTCCGGCCATAGATGTCTATTCAGATAAAGAGAAAAAAATCTG
>CAZLDP010000255.1:0-4620 GCA_964558145.1 uncultured Prolixibacteraceae bacterium
GTTCACGGTAATATGCCAGATTGCTGTTGCATTGCGATTCTGTGCGGATTAAACTGTCGGGAATCGCGCTGAAGATTCTCGATTTTGTTTCCGTGATTTTATCAAACAGGCTGACTGCCTTGTTCCTTTCAGAATGGTAAAATGCGATTTCTGCCCAGTGTGGGTCGTGGGTCTTCTGGTGAAGGTCGTAGGCCCCCCTGATGACCAGTTTGAATATCTCCTGCTGTAAAGTGGTGAACTGTACTTTACTTTCTTCTGAGACGAATCCGGTCCGCAAGTTTTCCGCGAGGTCACTGCCGGTCGTGAAGCAGTTCAGAGCTTTATTGAGATAGTCAAGTCGTGTTTCTTCCCGGTCGTTCTGTGTCAGGCCGGCCAGTTGGTGGTAGGCAATCCCCAGATCACGCAATATCCTCAGGGTCTGGACCGGAAAATTACTTTCTTTGAAGAGGGGAAAATCCATTCGCTCGATATCTCCGGTATCATTCAGATAGTTAAGCGCTTTCTTGTAAAATTGCACGGCGGTGAGCAGATTTTTACTTTTCTGGTTTTGAAAATCCGCACTGGTGGTTGCCTCTATGTTTTTTCCTGACCAGGCATCGCCGATCAGACTGTATAAATCGCCAAGGTTGCCTTGCATATGCGGGTGCTCGTGGTATATTTCTCCCGCTTTGAGGAGATAGTGCAAGGCTGAGTCTTTTTGGGATGTCTTGTTGAGAAACTGAGCATAATAAAGATACTGATCGGCCAGGAAGGGTTCATCGGCCTCTTTGTTATGTCTGAATTTTTCAAAAATGGAGTGGTAAATCGATTCTGCCTGTGACACTTTTCCCGAAGCGGCATAGATGCTCGCCAACAAATTCAGATAGTTAAGCTGGTTTCTGAACGATCCCGAAGTACTGTAACGAGTAGCCAGTTTCAAGGCTTCAGCCTCCCGGTTCACTTGGTGATAACAATCAGCCAGATTGTAAACTACCGACAGATAATTCCCCTCCGGAATATCGTCGGGCGAGTGTTCATAAATGAAAAGCGCCCTTTCATGAAAACGGATGGCTTCACCCAGATTGCCTTTCAAACGATAATAATTTCCCATGTTGGTATAGACATCGCCCAGTCTGGAATCGTTTTCCGGAGCGTTGAAAAGGTACATTTGTTCTGCCTTCTGATAATATCTGTATGCATTTTCAAGCTGAAACAGGTTTTTATACTGAATAGCCATTCCCATATAAGTACTTCCCAACCGGTAATGCATTTCCCCGAAGACCTTCTTCCTGAAGAAAAGACTTTTCTCAAAAGTTTCCAGTGCCCTGACCGGATCTCCCTTTCTGCCAAAATCGACGGCTTTTCTGAAAAGTTCCACCGCCTCCAGACTGTCCTGGGGGTTGTAGTCGGGGAGCGCGTTCGAAATGATTGGGATTAGCCAGATGGCTGAAAAAAGGAGTATTTTTTTTGTTTCTGTAAACACCATTCAATCAGGTTTTTAAAATAATTAATCAACTTTTTATCAAAAAAACTGTCTGAAGTTGGGTTACCTTTTCCAGGTTTCCGGGATATTATACTAAAGTGAAATTAATAAAAAAACACGAAAGTAAAACAAAAGCATCATGAGAACTTCGAAATTGATCAACCGGGAAATCGAGATGTTAAAAAATTCAGGTTTTGAATTTCTGAATGATTTTGAAATGTACAAGATAAGAGGTGGTGGCGATGGAGATAAAATCAAGACTAAGGAGGTTGATGTTTACGATGTTCGTGAAGACTAAGAAATTACTTTATACAAATGTTCCAATAGCTTAAGTTAGGGTAAAACAGGTTTTTTACCCTAACTTTTTTGTTGTTTCCTGATCACAACCAGTTTCCTTTTCCCCTCAAACAGATCGAATTTCAAAAAACTGCATTCAAGCGATCCGTTGAAAAGTTTTATTTTCAGGGAGGGTTTCAATCCTATCTTTTGAATCAGTTCGTTTGAAGAACTCAAAACCCAGGCTGTATTTCCTGCAAAATGATGTTTCAGCCGCTCTCCGACCATGGAATAGAGTTGATTGAGATGACTGCCGGTCATTCTTTCCCCATAGGGAGGATTGATGATAACCACTGAATCGGTAAGAGGTAACTCAAGTTTGCCAAAATCAGTCACATTGAACTGGATTAAATTAAATACCCTTGCATTCCGGGCATTGGTCCTGGCAGAGATTATGTTTTTGGCAAGGAGATCTGACGCATGAATGGTATGGTTGAAGGGGAGTGGTTGAGCTTCTTCCTTGATTTTTTCGAATAACTCACTGTCAAAATCCCTCCAGTTCATGAACGCGAAGCTTTTTCTCAGTTTTCCGGGCGGTATGTTTTTGGCAATCATAGCCGCTTCGATGGGTAATGTTCCCGATCCGCACATGGGGTCCAGAAAGTCACTTTCTCCCTTCCAGCCTGAAAGGAGTATCATTCCCGCAGCAAGAACCTCATTCAGCGGGGCATCTCCCTGTGACTGCCGGTAACCTCGTTTATGCAGCGATTCACCTGAACTGTCAATGCTGATGGAGCAGTTTTTCCCGGTAATGTGAATGTGAAAAATGATATCCGGATCTGTTGTGTCTACGCTGGGACGGTTTCCCGTCCGCTGCCGGAATCTGTCGGCAATGGCATCTTTCAGCTTCAATGAGGCAAACATCGAATTTCGGAAAAGCTCCGATTGATTCACCGTGCTTTGAATGGCGAAAGTGTCGTGGAGGTTCATGTATTGATCCCACTTGATTCTCAGACAGTTGATATAGAAATCATCCATAGTGGTGAAGCTGAAGGCATCAATCTGTTTGAATACCCTGAGCGCAGTCCGCAGACGGTAGTTAGCCCTGTATATCATGGCTTTATCGCCTTTGAACTGGACAGCCCTGTTGCCTTTTTCCACACCGGCGCCTCCGATTTCCCGGATCTCGTCGGCAAGGACTTCTTCAAGTCCTTCCATCGTTTTAACGATAATCAAATAAGTTTCCAAGTTCAGTTGGTTTGCGTTGAATAACTATATGCCGGCGCCGTTGGAGTAACTATTTTCCCTGGGGCGGTCCTGTATCACTTTCGAGTGGGAGGGCAGACTCCTTGTGAGCCACACATTCCCTCCTATGACTGAATTCTTCCCGATGGTCACCCTGCCCAGGATCGTAGCGCCGGCATAGATAACCACATTGTCTTCCACGATAGGGTGTCGCGGAATCCCTTTTACCGGATTGCCATGCTCATCAAGCTCAAAGCTTTTGGCTCCCAAAGTTACTCCCTGGTAAATCTTGACATGGTTCCCAATGATGCAAGTTGATCCGATCACCACACCTGTCCCATGGTCAATGGCAAAATATTCACCGATTTCAGCTTCCGGATGGATATCGATTCCGGTTTCACTGTGTGCCATCTCAGAAATAAAGCGCGGAATCAGGGGAACGTTCAGTTCGACCATCTGGTGGGCAATCCGGTAGTTGGTGATGGCCCTGATAGCCGGATAACAAAAAATAACTTCGCCGTAGCTTTTAGCCGCCGGATCGCCCAAATAGAGGGCTTTCACGTCGTTCACCATTTTTCTTCTGATTTCGGGCAGCGTCTGAATAAAAAGCGTTGCAGCCTGACGGGCTTTTTCCCTGTAGTTTTCTAACTTTTCTTCGGAAGGTTGAGCACATTCAAAACACATTCCCGCCAGGATTTCCCTCGAAAGCGTTTCGTAGAGTTCGTCGAGGTATACTCCCATATAATGCTGGGTAGTCTGTGGACGGAGCGAAGTGTCTCCAAAATAGCCCGGGAAAATGATTTCGCGAACCAGCTCAATTACCCTTCCCAGTTTCTGGATACTGGGTAAAGGTTCACCCAGCCGGTGTTCATGGCAAACCATGTTGAAGGAATCAGGATCGGAAAGACTTCTGACCGTATCCTGAAAGCTGCCAGATATTGGGATATCACTCATGATGGGTATCGAAAAGGGGTGTGCTCAGATACCGTTCACCGGTATCGCACACTATGAACACAAT
This sequence comes from uncultured Prolixibacteraceae bacterium, assembly GCA_964558145.1. Classification (GTDB taxonomy): domain Bacteria; phylum Bacteroidota; class Bacteroidia; order Bacteroidales; family Prolixibacteraceae; genus UBA1413. The sequence continues at coordinate 4,002 of CAZLDP010000255.1, forward strand.
CGTTTTTCCCTGGTTTTCAGTTCGTCGGGCGATTTCCAGAGCTGCATAACAGTTGGCGCCGGATGATATGCCGGCCAGGATTCCTTCTTGTGCGGCCAGTTTACGGGCATATTCAAATGCCTGGTCGTCGGAGACCGTGAAAACTTCATCGACGACTTCCCTGTTCAGCACTTCCGGGATAAAACCCGGCCCTATTCCCTGAATTCTATGCTTCCCCGGTTTGCCCTCTGAAAGTACAGGAGATCCCGAGGGTTCTACCACGATGCTCCGGAGCCCGGGATTTTTCTTTTTCAGAAAAGCGGAGACACCAGTGATGGTTCCGCCGGTTCCGGCACCTGCCACAAACAGATCCACATTCCCGCCGGTATCTTCCCAGATTTCCAGGCCGGTGGTCTCCTGGTGCACGAGCGCATTCGAAGGATTGGTGAATTGCATGGGGATAAAGGATTTGGGATGCATTGATGCCAGTTCCTCCGCCCGGGCGATGGCCTCACTCATTCCACCGGCAGCAGAAGTGAGGACAACCGATGCTCCGTAGGCAGCAATCAGCATTCTTCGCTCAAGGGATGCGCTCTCCGGCATCACAATGGTCAGGCGATAACCCTTTACGGCACAAACC
>CAZLDP010000256.1:0-4617 GCA_964558145.1 uncultured Prolixibacteraceae bacterium
TGAAATCAAATTGCTTAACCTGACCCCGACTAGACGGATCAGCATCCGGCGGTTGTAGAGCTGGTGAAACAGGATTTTAACCACCCCTTTCAGAATATGATCAAACGAAGTATAGGGTATCTTTTTTTGCAGGGTGTGGGTGTCAAAATTGGAATAACGGATTTTCACCGTCACGCACGAACACATTTTTTGCTGACTTCGTAATTCATAAGCAAGGCTTTCGGTCATGCGGAGGATGACCCGTTCGATCTGGCAGATGTCGGTGGTGTCCTGTTCAAAGGTTTTTTCTGCGCTTGCTGATTTTTGCCGGCTCCAGGCTTGTACGGGAGAAGTATCAATTCCGTGGGCTTTTTTCCAGATGACGATCCCATTTTTTCCCAGGAGTCGTTCCACCATTTCCGGGGGGATCTGACTCAGGTTGCCGATGGTGACAATCCCCATAGAACGGAGCAGCCGGAAGGTTTGGGGCCCCAGCATCGGAATCTTCCGGATGGAAAGCGGATTCAGAAAGGGCTGGACGATGGGAGAGGGGACATCCCGCAATCCATTGGGTTTGGCCTCGCCAGTGGCAATTTTGGAGACGGTCTTATTGACCGAAAGCCCAAGCGATACGGGCAAACCGGTATTCCGGATGATCCGTTGCCTCAATTCGCTGCTCCATTTCAGACATCCAAAAAACCGGTCGAGACCCGAAATGTCGATGTAGTGTTCATCAATGGAGGCTTTTTCATATACAGGGGCCGATTCGGCCACAATATCGGTAACCATATCGGAGTATTTGCTGTATTGTTCCATATCGCCCCTGATAAACGCTGCCTCACTGCACAACTGCCTCGCCATTTTAATGGGCATTCCTGAATGGACTCCGAATGACCGGGCTTCATAACTGCATCCGGCGACAACACCCCGGTCGGACAATCCCCCCACGATTACCGGTTTGCCTGCCAGACGGGAATTGTTCAGCCGCTCCACCGACACAAAAAAAGTGTCCATGTCAATATGTACAATGCTCCTTTCCATCAACCCTTTGATAATTCCTGATTTTTGCTAATTATTTCTTATTGATATCATCATTATCCCCAAAAAGTTTGTAAATTTGATCATCAGATAATCAAATTTTCTGACAGTAATTTAATCAGAATTGCGATATGTTGTTTGCGAAAAACATTAAATTTTTACGAAAACGGAAAAAACGGACCCAGGATGAGGTAGCGGATACTTTGGGAATGAAACGTTCCACTCTCAGCGGCTATGAGAATGAGGTAGCCATGCCGGGAATTCCGGCCCTTGTGCAGTTCTCCGATTACTACGGCATTTCGCTCGATACGCTTGTGAAGGTAGATCTAAGCACGCTCACCGGCCATCAGCTTTACATGCTCGAACGTGGGGAGGATATCTACCTAAGAGGGGGAAAACTGCGGGTGCTGGCTACCACTGTCGACCGTGAAAACCGCGATAACATTGAACTGGTGCCCGAAAAAGCCAAAGCAGGGTATACCCGCGGATTTTTCGATCCTGAGTATATCAGTGAATTGCCACGCTATCAGCTCCCCTTTCTTCCTCCCGACAGGAAATACCGTACTTTCCAGGTGAGCGGTGATTCCATGCTTCCTATCCCTGACGGGGCATGGGTCACCGGGGAGTTTGTGCAGGACTGGCTGGCTATTCCCGGTGGAACTGCCTGTATTGTTCTCACCCTCGACGAAGGTATTGTCTTCAAGGTTGTGGAGAACCTGTTAGGGGAGAAAGGAGTTCTCCGGATGATCTCGCTCAATCCCCTGTATGAACCTTATTCCGTAAGCGGCTCTGATATTAGGGAAATCTGGCGCTTCGTTAATTACACTAGCGCTGAGGTTCCTTCAGGAAATCTCTCCAATGAGATAATCGGAAGAGCCCTGTCAACCATTCAATCCGACCTAAAGGAAATCAAGGGCAGGGTGATGCCGGATTGATTTCCATGGGATTCTGTTTTTTTTATAAGAAAATGGCGACCCCGTGCAACATTCCGTAACATGTTGTCGTCCTTGAACCAGAAAAGGAAACAGAATTGGAACCGGATTACCAGAACATTCACCAGGCGTTGATTGACCGGTGCCGCTCGGGTGACCGAAAGGCACAGGAGGAGATCTATTGGTTGTACTACAAAAGCATGTATTGTGTAAGCCTCCGGATTACAGGCAACAGCGCCGATGCGGAGGATATCATGCAGGAGTCGTTCCTGAGTGCCTTCCAGAAATTGGATAGCTATAGGGGAAAGGTGAGTTTTGGCGTCTGGTTGCGGAAAATTGTGATCAACCGTTCTTTGGATTACCTGAAAAAGCGGAAAGTGAAATTTGAAGAGGTCACTGAGCGAAATGCTGGACTGGATGACGGAGAAAACTTTCCGGCGGAGGTGGATATCAACAGGATCCATGATGCGATACGGTCACTCCCCGACGGCTACCGCGTGGTGCTGAGCCTTCACCTTATCGAGGGTTATAATCACGATGAGATCAGTAAGGCGCTGCATATCAGTAATTCAGCTTCGAGGACCCAGTACATGAGGGCTAAGAACAGGCTGAAAGAAATTTTAAAACACCAGGAATTGTACATCTACAACTGATATGGAAAAGAAAAACTACATCGAAGAATTGATCTCCGGAAACCTGTCGGCGCTGGACAACCAGGAGCCGGCGGAAGGTCATTTTGAACGATTCAGGGCAAAACTGGACCGGCAAAAACGGGGAATTTCCTTTACGTGGGGGAGGACCTGGAAGGTTGCTGCGGCCGTGGTTTTCCTTTTCCTCGCGGTCAATCAAGCGCGGATCTGGTTGGCGCCTGAAGCCTCTATGGCGATGACCCTTTCGACCGTCTCACCGGAATATGCAGAGGTGGAATTTTATTACACCAATGCCATCAGGGAAAACATCAGCAGCCTCGATGCCATGGTCCGTGCCGGGGTGATTTCCGAAAAGGAGAATGAGATCATGAAACAGGAATTTGCTGCGTTTGAATCGCAGTATGCAGCGCTTCAGAAAGAACTGGAGGCCAATCCCGGTGATGAGCGGGTGATCAATGCGATGATCGGGTATTACCAGGCCAAACTGGGTGTCATCCAGATGATTCTGGATAAATTACAGGAAGTAAAACAACAAAATGCAAAAAGTCATGGGACGGAAATTTAAAGTATGGGTCATTTCCCTGGTGGTGATGTGTGCCGCGATGACCGGTTTGGCTGAAGAAAGTACGCGGAAATTCCAAAAGAGCTGGCCGGTGCAGGAAGTGGCAACACTCCGGATTAACAACAAATTTGGAGAAGTCTGGATTAACCACAGCGGAGGAACGATGGTGACCGTCGATGTGTTGGTCACCGTGGAAGGAAGCGGCAACCGGGCAAAGGAGATGCTCGACGATATCACTGTCACCTTCGGCAAAAGCGGGGGAACCGTATCGGCTGAAACAGAGATTAAAAATAATTTCAGGTCCAAAAACAAGTTAAGCATCAACTACACCGTGAACATTCCTTCAGATAAAAATCTGGATGTCAGTAATAAATTCGGGAATGTGGTCCTTGATAAATTAACCGGCAAGGGGGACATTGATGTGGCCTATGGCAACCTGAGGGCAAACCAGTTGGAAGGTCCGGAGACCAACCTGAACGTTGAATACGGGAAAGCGGATATTCAAAGGCTCGGCAATGCAGGCGTGTACCTGGCCTATTCCAAATTGTTTCTTGGCTCGGGTGAAAATATTCAACTGGATGTGAAATATTCAACGGTCACTGCCGACAAATTGCTTAGTCTGAACCTCGATTCAAAATACGACTCTTTCAACTTTGGCGAGTTGGTCACCTTGAAAGGGGAAAGCAAATTTTCCAATTATAAGATAGGTACCCTGACTAAAATCCTGGATCTTACTTCGGCCTATGGAACCGTGAAGGTGGATAATGTTCCGGAAGATTTTGAACAAGTCATCATCCAATCCAGTTATGCCCAGATAAGCCTGGGGATTGAAGAGAGTACCTCGTATCAGGTGGAGGCTAAATGTGATTTCTGTGACATTGTTTACCCTTCCGGAAATTTCAAGGGAAGGCGGATGAAGGAAAACACCAGTCAAAGCCTGTCGGGAAAGATAGGTGGCGGTTCAGGTGGTTTGGTAAAGGTGACGAGCAAATTCGGGAATATAAAGCTCGTTAAATAAGTCAACCCAACCTCAACCTTGACATGAATCTTCCTGAATTTCTGAGATATGGCACAGATACCCCAGCCGGTACAAATCAAAAAGGAAGAGCCGGGGCCGGGGACCAACCAGGTTTTTCTCCAGCAAGGATTCTCCCCCACGGAAGAGGCGGGAGGCAACACCCCGGAGGCGATACTTTTTCAAATGTTGACATGTTTTGAGAAGTCCCGGTTTTTTAAAAAAGTCGGGATCGCGGATCAGTTCGCGGGAGATGAAGCAAAGATTGCGGGTGGCGGTCTTTGTTTTTTCCAGGTATTCCGCTGAAGGTTCCAGACCTGTATGAAAGACCGGATTGTCGGTATGAATAACTGGTATCCCTGCCTTCATGAGGTCATATCCAAACACGGTATCTTCGTGTCCGTATCCGCTGATACTCTCTCTGAAGGGATGCTGCAGGAA
>CAZLDP010000257.1:0-4615 GCA_964558145.1 uncultured Prolixibacteraceae bacterium
CAGTAGAACCGGGGGGTTGTCACCTTACCTGTCCTTACCACGTTGTCCTTATCAGTATATTTATACGTCAAACTGTTGTACTCCATCACTACCGAATTCAAGCCATTGGGCCATTCCATCACAAGAGCCGTAGGGGAGATCGCCATTTTAGGGGAGGCAATTCCCACCAGGTCACGGTCAAGTTTGGTGAAAGGGATTAAGGCAATCTCCTGGGCAACGGAATTGTTCCCGTACTCATCGCGGGTGTATGCCCTGAACCGGTAAAGTTTGGCTTCGGTAAGTCCGGTGACGTTCACCCACGAACAAACCGAGTCGATGATGTGCTCTTTCCCGTCATACTCGATTACGGTTTTGGTAGCTTTACCCAGTTTGATCTTGCTGGCGGGTATGCGGCCGGCTTTCATCAGGTCCAACTCAACCCTTTCGTAGCCCACCTGGCCGAAAATGGTATCAAACCGCGCTGGATAGATCACCTCTCCTGCGAATTTTTCCAGATTGTCATACTGACCCTCACATGACACCAGAGAGAGCATCGCCACAGCGAAAATAAAATATATCACTTTTTTCATAACTTCATCTTTTCAGGGTTACTACTCTGCTTTTTTGCCGTAAAGCGTTAATTCCGACATGCAGTTGGCTCCTGTTGACGAATAATTATCGTCGAAACAATGGAGCCCTTCATACCTGAACCAACGGGTAGGTGGGGTATACTTCGGGTCATCGGGATAGAAATAGGCCATGTCGCCTGCTTCACCCAGTTTCACAAATTGCAGGTCGTTGACTCCCTGCGGAATGGGTGTGCGCTGGGTTGACACCGAATCCCACTGTTCGGTCAGTTCATTGAAATACCACAACCGGAACTCACCACAATTCTCGGCTCTGTAATATTGACCCCTCGAAATATTGGCCAATCCACCGGTGTGCCGCTGGACAGTAACAATCCGGCTCAGTTGGTAATAACCTCCTAGGTCAATGATAATGTTCCAGGGCATGTTTCCGTCGCGCGAGAACCCGGTACGGCCACGGCCGCCGGTATGGAAAAAGTTGAGGTTGTCGCCCCTGTCGATAATGCCATCAATCAGCTTGGACATACGGCCTTCAAGGTTATCCCCAAACATGGCCGGAACCCCTGTGTTGATCGTTTTCCCTTTGAACGTAACGGTCGAATCGTTAAAATTCGGAATAATCCATTTCGACTTATCAATCTCGGTATCCTCCAGAAGGTTGATACTTCCAAACGAAACATTCTCCGTGGTGTTGCCATACTGGTCTTCCACCCTGATACTCACTTCCACCGGCTCATCAGGCTTCAGATTGAGATCCTTGATAAACTTCCGTTCTTTCAATACGTTGGAAGAAAATACCGACACGTAGTCATGCAACTTCCCGCCTTGGGTATACTTGAACGACACATACACGTTGACCACCTGCTCAAGTTCATTTATCCAATCCACCAGGAAAGAACTGAAACCGGGCTTCACACTCAGGCTACTGACCACCCTCGATATGGAAGGCTCCAACGGAATGATCTGTTGCTTCACCGATTCCGAACGGTTTCCGGCACGGTCAACGGCATAGAGGATGATCTCCTTGGGTTCGGTACTACCCAAACCAATCACGTCGAGCGAATCGGAATAAAACGAGGAGGTAAAATAAAAAGTCTTTCCCTGCTTGTTGGTATATTCCGCATTGACACTCAGTAAATCCTCGTCACGGGGAATGGTATAGAAAAACCTGGCTCCACCATACAACGGCTTCCAACTGTTGATGGTAGGCTTTCCGGGAGGATTGTCGTCATCGGCACCTGCCTTGAATCTTGAACTCTCCTCGCAGGCAGAAACACCCAGCAAAAGCAAAGCCAAAATCCAGAGATATGTTCTCGCTTTCATCAGCTTTATTAATTTCAAATTATATACCATGATCCTTTAAATTATAACTTTTCATTCTATTCTGCAAATCCTTTACCATCCCGGATTTTGAGTCAAATTCCCATTGGTATTCAGTTCATTCAGGTCTATAGGCCACAGATAATCCCTGATGGTAAAGCGCCTGGCCTGAATTACACTCAGCACAAAAAAGGTTGAAGGCCCAGTACCTTTGTAATACCATCCCTGAATCGGGGAGGAAAATTCAATATGGGCTCTTTTGTGGCGCACCATATCCCAGTAGTGAATTCCTTCGAATGCCAATTCCACACTTCGCTCACGAAGGATTATCTCCCTCATTCCGGCTTTGTCGCGGTGCTTGTTGGGAGTTCTGGCCAAGGATGAATTGGACCAAACATCTTCCACGTTGGGAATGCCTGCCCTTGCTCTTACAATATTGATGGCATCCCACACCTCCTGATCAGGTGCGCCCTTGATTTCATTCAGCACCTCAGCCTTCATCAGATAAAGGTCGGCCATCCGGATGATCGGATAAGGGAATTTGACCTGACGCTGCCAGTTCGATGACCTGGATTCGGGATGAATCAATTTCTGAAAGCCGATTCCTGACCCGAAAAAGTCAGTGGCATTCACACTGGGATTGTACCCCCCATTCGTTCCAGCCATCATATAGACCGGGATAATCTCGAAATGCGACCTCCAGTATCCTCCGGTCACACCCAGGTTGGCATAAAACCGCAATTCACGGTTCATATACAGGTTAATGGTAGGCTGGTTGGGCTGCATCAGTCCTGCAATATGGGGATAGTCGGGATCTTCCACGCCCGGGGTCAGAAAGGCATCAAGCCGGGTGTTGTAGTTGAACGAAAGATCCTCATCAATAGGCAATCCGTTTTCGGTATAGTAGCGTTCGGTCATGGCATAGGTTGTGCCCATCCAGTTCCACGAAAACTCAGGCACATTCACGGTTCCTTCAAAACCTGCCGGCAACCTGATGTTGGTGGAGTGGGCCAGTTCCCCCTGGCTGTAAATATCCACATTGGAATAACCCCACAACAGCTCCTTGTTCCAGGGATCGCATATCAGCATCCGTAAATCGTAGTAGGTCTTCATCCTGTCGGGATTCTTGGCGCAAAAATCCCGATCCTTAACATAGGGTTCCTTTTCGTAGTGATAGAGTCCTTTCCCGTTTGTCTCGGCAATTGCGAGGGCCTCATTGATAGCGGTCAGCGCTTCCTGCCATTTGACCTTCGTCCGCTCGGCAGTATCATCAATGGGGAAGAAAGGCTTCCCGTCGGAGTCCATAAAGTCGCCGAAAAACTCCTTGTTCCCGCTGTAGAAGGGACTCGCCCTGAAATAGAGCACTCTCGCTTTAATGGCTTTGGCCGCAATCTGGTCAACCTGTCCCAGGTTGTTTTCCTCTACTCTTTCCGTAAGATTAGGAATGGCTTCATCCATCAGTTTAATAATGTAATCAAACACATCCTCCACCTTTGAACGGGAGAGGAACAGCTCATCTGAAAGGGCATCCGGTTCGATGACTTTGTCAGAGATCACAATCGGCCCGTACTTCTGCAGAAGCAGGAAATGGTAATATGCCTTCAGGAAAGTGGCCTGTGCGATCCAGTTTGCCCGCTCAGTATCGGTCAGATTGCGGGTTTTCTTGATATATTGCAGGAACACGTTGGTCGTTCTGATGGCATCGTAATGAGGCTTTGCCCCTCCGGTTCCTGACCAGCTTCCCAACAAAGGCGAACCTACAGTCTGCAGTCCGCGCATGATCCTTTCTCCCCGAAGGTTCCCGGTATTGTTTTGAACCGATGCATCGATACGGCCCAGGTATTCATCGCCCAGGTGCCACATTGTTTCGTGAGTTTGCCAATCCCTGGGCATAAAACTGTATATTTTGGCCAGTGCATCATAGGCGTCTTCCTTGGTCGCATAGATATTTTCCAGCTTTAGCGTATTGTCGGGAACCACATCCAGATATTCGGTACAGGAAATCAGCATGGTCAACATGGCCATGCAAACTAATTTATAATTGAATCCTTTCATTTTCTTCCTTTTAAAGGGTTAAAAGTCTAATTTGATACCGAAATTGAACCTTCTATTGGGCGGATAACCGATACCATTGCGTCCCATTTCAGGGTCCCACAGCTTAAAAGGACTGAGAACCAACAAATTTTCTCCGGTCACATAGAGCCGGCAATTCTGCAGCTTGTATTTCTGAAGCCCGAAATTATAACCGATTTCCACATTTTTCAGGCGCAGGAAAGCGACATCGCGCAGCCACCACGATGACTGCTGGGTATTGTTGTTGATGGTTTCGGTGGAAAGACGCGGCCAGAAGCTGTATGGATCGGGATCTGTCACACTCCAGTAATCTTTGGCAATAATCGGAAGGGCATTGCGGTTCCCCACAAAGGGGGCAATCCCATCACCGGTACCGGGATTAATGAACATTGAAACACGGGCATTCCCCTGGAAGAAGAACGAAAGGTCCACTTTCTTGTACCCCATTGACAAACCGAAACCGGTCTGGATTTCAGGGCTGGTCGGAAAACCCATCGGCACACGGTCGTTCGAGTTGACCACCCCATCCCCATTCACATCCTTGTACTTGATATCTCCGGCCATGTATTCGCCAAAATCCTGCCTAGGCGAGTTATCAATTTCGGCCTGGTCCACAAACAGCCGTTCGGCAATCAAACCCCATCCCTGACTGATGC
>CAZLDP010000258.1:0-4590 GCA_964558145.1 uncultured Prolixibacteraceae bacterium
ACTTGGCAGACTAAAAAAAGCGTTGCTTGACAAGGATCCCCTCGTGAAACTGCCCATGGCCACCTCCTGCTCTCCGGGTTGGATTAAATACATCGAACACATGTACCCCGAATACCTCGACAACCTATCTTCCTGCAAATCGCCCCAACAGATGTTTGGTGCCCTGGTAAAAACCTATTATGCCAAGGCACGCAACCTGGACCCTTCCAAAATCGTTTCGGTCTCCATCATGCCGTGTACAGCGAAAAAGTTTGAGGCAGCCCGCCCTGAAATGCTCGACAGCGGTTACCGCGATGTCGACTATGTGTTGACCACCCGCGAATTGGCCATCATGATCAAACAGGCAGGAATCAACTTCTCCGCCCTAAAGGAGGGAAAATTTGACCGGCTCATGGGAGACTCCACCGGTGCCGGAGTGATTTTCGGTGCCACCGGAGGAGTCATGGAGGCAGCCCTTCGATCAGCCTACGAAATCGTCACCGGCAGGGAAGTGCCTTTCCGGAATCTGGAAATTACTCCAGTCAGAGGAATGGAAGGTGTAAAGGAAACCTCTATCAAAATTGAGAATCCAAAGGAAGAATGGGCCTTTCTCGACGGGGTGGAACTCCGATGCGCAGTGGCCCATGGCCTTGTAAACGCCAAAACGGTGATGGATTCCGTTAAAAACGGAACGGCAAACTACCACTTCATCGAGATCATGGCTTGCCCCGGCGGATGTCTAGGAGGCGGAGGCCAACCCATTCCCACCAGCCCCGAAATCAGAAAAAAAAGGGCCCAAGCCATCTATGCTGAAGATGCCAGCATGCCGATCCGTAAATCACACGAAAATCAGGAAGTCCTCAAACTCTATAAGGATTTCCTCAAAGAACCCAACGGCGAGCTGTCACACAAACTGCTTCACACCAAATACACACGCAGGGAACGATTCTGAAGAACAACCGTTTTCCCATTTTGGGAACGATTTTACAAAAATGAAACATAATTAGCAGATCCTCTATTTCTTAAATAGCTTATTATCAACTAATTTACAATTTGTGGACTAATATTTGCATCAAGAAATGCAATCTTGGATTTCTATTGCAGGTTCCAGGCACTCCTTTTGTTAGGATAAAAAAAATGCAAGTTATTGGGACAAAAAAAGAAGGAACCACCTTACCGGGTAGGTTCTTTCTTTTTTTATGTGCTCTTGCAGGCAATTTCCCGAAAAGCTACATCAGCCGGCGATAAAAAGCGTGAATTCCCGTTAACGGATACTATTCACTGTATTCTGAAGTCCATCAGCTTCTCCTCCCCAATATACCCCTCCAGGTGGTCGCCGGGGTGAACTGGCCCCACTCCGGCAGGTGTACCCGTGTAGATCAGGTCACCGGGCTTTAAGGTCACATATTTTGATAGATGAACGAGGATGGCCTCGAAATCGAAAATCATCAATCCCGACATGCCTTGCTGGACAGTTTTCCCATTGATTTCGAGCCTGAACCCGATTGATTTCAGATCTGCAAAATTAGCTTTGGGAAGGAACCTGGTACCAAGTGCCGCCGACTCGTCGAAAGCCTTCGCCTTTTCCCAGGGCAGGCCCTTTTCCGACAGCTCCTGCTGCACGTCCCTGGCCGTGAAGTCGATCCCCAACCCGATCTCCCTGAAATAACGACCTGCATGACGGAGCGGTATCTCTTTCCCGGTACGGCAAATCCGCAGCACCAGCTCAATTTCGTGGTGTAGACTGGAACTCCACGGGGGAATATGAAACGGAAGGTTCTCTTTCAGCAGGGAACTGGCTGGTTTCATAAAAAAAACCGGCTCTGACGGCATTTCATTCTTCATCTCCTCAATATGTGCCACATAATTCCGCCCGACACACACTATTTTCATAGACTTAAATTTAAACCTTGAGATTCTATTTCTCTTTCATCCTGAGTTTGATCTGCGTCAGCACCTTTTTGGTGAAAAGAGGGAAATCGCCATTGAGCATCCAGCCGTAATAACCGGGTTGTTCGCGTAACACCTTTTCAACAGGCAAACCCTTGTTTTTCCCAAAATTGAACACCTCCACCCCATTTTCATCCAGAATAATCCGCCCCATATAGTCGACGTTCCGGTCGTAAGATGAAAACTCGCTCAGTTTCTCGACATCGTTCACGATCGGAATAGATTTTTTTCCGCAAGGGTCTTCGTATTCCACATCCTGATACTGATCGAGCTGTGCCTTGAGCACCTCATAGGTAGCCCGTGTGTCGGCAAGGGCACTATGGGCATCGGTGAGTTCCTTGTTGCAGTAGAGTTTGTAGGCTGCAGCGAGGGTTCTTTTTTCCATTTTATGGAAAATCGCCTGAACATCCACAAATTTCCGCTTTTTAAAATCGATATCCACATCACACCGAAGAAACTCCTCCGCCAGAAGGGGGATATCGAATCGGTTGCTATTGAAACCTGCAAGGTCACATCCCTCAAGAAAACGGGCCAGATTGCGGGCTACTTCCCGGAACAATGGAGCATCTTTCACATCTTCATCGGTAATCCCATGGAATTGCGTAGCCTTTTCCGGAATAGGAATTTCGGGATTAATCCGGATTACTTTCTCTTCTTCACTTCCGTCAGGATTGATTTTCAGGAGGGCTATTTCCACAATCCTGTCATTGGCAATGTTTATACCCGTGGTTTCGAGGTCAAGAAACACAAGAGGGTTCTTCAGTTTCAGCTTCATATTGAATCGTTATCATACGGAGATTGCTCCTGGAAGTTACGCTGAAAAGCAAAACCAAAAAGTAGAGATCCTGCCGGCGGGGAAAAAATTTCCGCTGACAGGATCCCCTTCTCAGTTATTTTAACTTTTATACATTGATCATCATGGGCATCAAGAGCATGAGCACATCTTCATCCTCATCCTCCTTTTCCTCCGGAAGCAGCAAACCTGCCCGCGAAGGATCACTCATTTCAAGCCTGATTTCCGAAGAGGGAAGGTTGGAAAGGATCTCCTGCAGGAAGGTCGACTTGAAGCCTATTTCAATGTCGTCACCCTCATATTCACAGCTTAACCGCTCCACAGCCGAAATTGAAAAATCGATGTCCTGAGCCGACACAACCAGTTGGTTCCCTCCAATGGTCAGTTTAACCAGATTGCTTGCCTGATTAGCAAAAACCGACACCCGTTTCACCGTATTATAAAAGCCAAGGCGGTCAATGGTCATTGCGTTGGGATTATTGACAGGGATCACGGAGTTATAGGAAGGATAATTTCCCTCCACCAGCCTGCAAATCAACTGGTAACTGGTCATGGTAAAAAATGCATTTTTATCGCTGAATTGCATCTGCACGTCAAATTCTTCCCTTGCCAGCAGGCTTTTCAACAAAGCGGCCGGCTTTTTGGGTAGAATAAAGGAGGAGAAGTTTTCGGAACGGGCATCTTTTCTGCGGTACCGGACCAGTTTATGGGCATCGGAAGCCACAAAACTCATGTAATCGGGCGTCATCTCAATGAAAATCCCGTTCATGACAGGCCTTAGTTCATCATCCGCAGTGGCAAAAAGTGTCTTTTCTATCCCTTTTAGCAAGGCATTGCGCCCCATACGGACTGATGCCATACTCTCCTCATCGGCCAAAGGGGTTTCCGGATAATCCTCACCGTCGTACCCCACAATGCTGTACATTCCGTTCTCCGAAAAAATCTGGATCCCCCATGAGGTCAAATCAATCTGGAAAGTGAGCGGCTGTTCCGGAAATTCCTTCAGCGTGTCAATCAACAGTTTAGCAGGCACGGCAATGACTCCCTCCCCTTCCACATTGTCCAACTCAATAGAGGTGATCAACGTTGATTCTGAATCAGAGGCAGTAATTGTCAAGCCAGTGTCGGATACCTTGAACAGAAAATTATCGAGAATGGGCATGGTGCTTTTGTTACTAATCACTTTACTGATGGCAGTCAAATGGCTCAGTAACCCTGTGCTGGATACAACAAACTTCATGGACGTAAATTTTTATTTATAATTACTAGTTTTTCAAATTATAATTACAACACCTATTCCCTGTTGCCTGCAGGTTTTGCCTCCCGGCCGGGAGTGATATGATTCCCGGTTTACCGATTTACGAATATACAAACTTTACTGGTAAGCATGAATGAAACCCCGACCGATTTTTTTACGATTTATCAGAGGAGTATTTTCTTTTCCTCACCTGTCTATAAATCACACCAAACAGGAGAATAAACAGAACCGGGAGAGCAGTGTTGACCCATGTCCAATGCTTTCCTCTCTCCCTGAGCCGCACTTTATCTAACAGTCTGAGTTTCACTGACGTATTGAGCAACTGCATTACCCCGTTCTTATCATCGAGGTATTTGATTGCGCGGGTAAAAAACTCTTTATTACCGAAAATCTGGCGCGACACCCGATCGTAGCCCAGCGGGAGAATCTGAGGTTTTTCCCCGGGAACCATCCTCACCTTGTTTGCCATCAGGCTCCCGTCGGAGAAAACCATCATGCGGGTTTCGGGACTTTCTTCCACCAGGCTAGCGGGGTTGATTCCCAGATGGGCCACCATCCTGTTGCTGAATACCGACTGGAATTTCCCCTCCAGAAGCACACCGGCCGGAAT
>CAZLDP010000259.1:0-4553 GCA_964558145.1 uncultured Prolixibacteraceae bacterium
CAAACGGAACAGGTGTCGATCCGTTGATCAGAGTGGCAGTCTTGACTATAGTCATACATGCATCCGGAGTTGTATAAGCCGGTACATTATACACACACCCATTGGCATCCTTTACAAGAATAGTATAGGTACCGTATGATACAGTAAAAGTGTTTCCTGTCTGCCAGCTTTCTCCACCATTAATACTGTATTGGTATTCCGGAGTGCCTCCGTTGGCTGTTACAGTTAAAGTAGTGGTACCCTCATGACAAGTTAAAGTTCCTGAAGTAACTGTGGCAGTCAATGAAGCCGTTGGCTGGTTTATTGTAAATGAAGTATTGGCAAGACACCCATTCGCATCGGTGACCGTAATATTATAAGTACCTGCTGCCAGGTTACTTGCCGTGTAGGGACTGCTGATATCCGTAGCCGTTACATCGCCACTTAAGTCATATGGAGTAGTTCCTCCGCTAATTGTGATAGTAGCAGAGCCATTGCTGCCGCCATAGCAGCTTACTGTTTGCGCCTGTACGGCACTCACACTCAACGCCTGTGCCGGCTGGGTGATCGTTACACTCGTATTCGTCGTACAACTGTTCGCATCGGTTACCGTTACCGTATAGGTGCCTGATGCAAGGCCGGTGGCTGTGGCTGTGGTCTGAACAGGCGTGGTATTCCAACTGTATGTATAGGGTGATGTGCCTCCGCTAGCAGTCACAGTGGCACTGCCGGTTGACTCACCAAAACATTTTACGTTCGTCTGTGCGCTGATGCTTGCTGTAAGCGCCTGTGCCGGCTGGGTGATAGAAACACTCGTATTCGTCGTGCAGCCGTTCGCATCGGTTACCGTTACCGTATAGGTGCCTGATGCAAGGCCGGTGGCTGTGGCTGTGGTCTGAACAGGCGTGGTATTCCAACTGTATGTATAGGGTGATGTGCCTCCGCTAGCAGTCACAGTGGCACTGCCGGTTGACTCACCAAAACATTTTACGTTCGTCTGTGCGCTGATGATCGCTGTAAGCGCCTGTGCCGGCTGAGTGATAGAAACACTCGTATTCGTTGTGCAGCCGTTCGCATCCGTGACCGTTACCGTATAGGTGCCTGCAGCAAGGCCTGAAATATCCTCCGTAGTAGCTGTGAACCCGTTCGGGCCTGTCCATGCGTATTGGAAAGTAGGAACACCGCCATTTACAGAAAGGTTAATTGATCCATCATTCCCATTGAAGCATTTAACGTTGGTTGAGGTTAATGATAATACAATGTTACATACTTTATTTAAGGCGGTATCCGAAACAGAAGGTGTGTTGGTTGCAAACGCCTCAGCAGTATTTAAAAGCTGTGTAACATTGTAAGCCAATGGATTGTTTACAACTACTGAATAAGTCACTGTCAGGGTTCTAGTGGGTTTGAGAGTTATCTTCTCCGCCGCTGAAACCATTTCGACAGGAGCATTGGCCGGTTCGGTTACTAAAGTGGTCGTTTCATCAGAATATTGCCAGTGAACGGTCAGTGACACATTGTTGATGGTTTGGTCAGTAACATAGGAAGCGTTATTTGCATCATACCAGTTGAATGTGTATGTCCCAATGGCGTTCCCGCTTGCACTGGCATTTGTCCTTTTCACCTGGTTCCAGGTCCCGTAATTTGAAGTTCCAAACTCATTATTGTCAGTATCCCCTCCCCTGTCAACATCTATTGTTGAACCTGAAGGTGTTGAAAGGAACATAGAAACATCGGCCTGCTGACCATAATAATAATAACCGTTATTATTATTATAGTAATAATTAGAGTATCCGTCAAGGGTGAAACTTACGCCGGTCAGTGTTGCTCCCGATGGAATGCCGTCGGCACTGCTAAATGAAATGGTTTGAGTTGTGGAGGCATCATAACTTTTACTCGTGGTAATGGATTTGGTTGTGGAGCCAGTTTGAACTCCGCCCGTGGTCTTTAAATATGTTTTCTGCGCCGAGCCATCCACATAGGTAACTCCTTCGGGCAATATGTCATTCACACTCACATTGACTGCATCATACGCTCCTGTGTTTTTAACGGTTATCGTATAATCAATACTATCCCCTGGGTTGACCAAACCGGTGGGGGATGCACTTTTGGTAATTGAAAGTGAGGTTTGTGGAGGAATCACTGTTAAGCATGTCGGGTCAGAACCTCCAGGCTTGTTCGGGTCATCTGAATGAACTTCACCATCTTTTCCGGTATATGTAATGATAGCTTGATTACATACTTCACCCGAGGTGCTGGTAACTTTTACTTTGAATGTAATTGTTGCACATTCATTGGAGCTTATCCTGCCTGATCCTGAATTAAGTGATTGAATCAGAGTTCTGGTGGTATATGGCATTTTACCCCCAACATCAGAAACCGGACTTCCATTTAAGGTTGTCGAACCAGAAATATACACCGTACCACCTGGAACAGCATCTTCCAAGAAGACATTTGTAGCAACTAATGTACCAATATTACAAACCTTAATTGTATACGTAATAGTATCGCCAGTAGTAACTGTTCCAACTTTATCAGAAGTCTTAGTAGCCTTCAGATCAGGTTTTGGCAAGGCACAACTACCCAAATCAGCTACCGATGTCCCTGTTATTGCACCGACAAGTGTTGTCGAACCTGTTGAGATATTTACTGTATACAATCTTTGATCGTAACACGAAATAAAGGCGGATGCATAAAGCGTTCCATTTTCCGCAAATGCAATCCCGGTAAACTGCACAGTCCCCATTGATCCGACTAACGTCGCACTAATTGTGCCGGTAGATTTTAACATTGCATCAGTGATGGTATAGAGATATGATGTAAATGGTGAAACTGTGGTCGCTCCAATTATATACATCGTACCGTTACCGTCAAAAGCAATGTCGCCAGACGTAAGACCTGACAAATTCGGAGTTATGATCCCTTTATCTACCCACCCTGTACCTGAACTCCAGTACCATAATCTACCTGTAGCATCAATTGTCCATACCTTCCCATCAGGGGATACCGCTAATCTGACTACATCAGGGGTAGCTGTTGCTGACGCAAGTAAAGTACTTAGATTTGTAATTTGGTCGTATACATATAAGCCACTATAGGTATTAAGATTCCTGGGAATATAGTACACTTGTTTTGGATTCAGGGGATTAACCGCCATAGCGGCAGTACCTGGGTATGAAGGGTCTCCAGTTTGAGAAGCAATATTAAACTTCGGGGTAACCGCACCACCAGTGTTCGGCAACGTGCCCACAGTTCCCGCAATTCCTTGGCAATCATTATCTCCTCCATACCACAGCGTATTGCATGACAGCGCGCTTGGGGGTACAACATCTACTGTTAATGATGTCGAAGCAGTTGAAGTTCCCTGCCATCCATAATTATTACTATAACCAGTTGAAAATGTAACAGTTACAGCATTAATTGTTTTTTGGGTTATACGCTGTGTGGCTTCCCAGATTGCTGTACTACCGGGAGCCAGGTAATACAAATAGCCTCCATAGCTTCCATTCCAGTACTGTTCAAGGCCGGATACATATGTAATCTTCGTTATTTTATTGTCCGAAATGCTTCTATATATAAGGGAGGATGAACTCGTATTCGTTACTTTATAGGTATACGTAACATCAGCTCCTCCAGAAGGTACTTGTGAGTAATTTGCACATTTTTCTACTTTGAACGAAGTATTATTCGTGCTCGTTGAACAATTACTTGTTTGCGCATAAGCAACTTTACCAAACAAGAAGAAAACACTGATTAGAAAGAACAGCGTAAAAACTTTTTTCATAATGCCAGATTATGCAGGGTGAGTTTGATTTTTTTGATTTATATTGTTGATAGAAAGCTCTTCGAGCCATTCCATACCTTTGTTGAATTGATCGACTGAAAATCTCACGTCGGGCGCCGGATTACTTAATTCCACTGCTTCCAGTACATTGCGGAAAACAGGCGAGTTGACATGGTTTACAAACGAATCGAACGTTTTCCACTCCTCCACGTAAAACAGTTCTTCCTGTCTTAATTTACTCAAGCCGATATCGACCCATTCACAGTCGGGGTTGTACGAGATTCTTCCTGCCACCGACTGCAATAGGCTGGTGATTTCGTGCGTATTGCTTTTGTTTAATTTTAACCTATAGTAGCAAAAAACCATTTTAAAAATATTAAATGCGCGTATAAAGCCAAAAAGTGTTCCAAAAAAATACTTTTTATTATATCTTATTGATATAGTGATAATTACAAATGCCTG
This sequence comes from uncultured Prolixibacteraceae bacterium, assembly GCA_964558145.1. Classification (GTDB taxonomy): domain Bacteria; phylum Bacteroidota; class Bacteroidia; order Bacteroidales; family Prolixibacteraceae; genus UBA1413. The sequence continues at coordinate 4,226 of CAZLDP010000259.1, forward strand.
GAGATTTTCCCATTTTGAGAAAGCGGCATATTTCTGCGCAATATGTTGCGCATTTTTCAAAAGTTGCGCAAATGCAGCATTTGTATTCTGGCATAAATTAAACTGATAACGGAAAAATTTTCCGTTTCAACCGATTAGAAAAAACCTTTATTTGAATGGGATTGTTATTAATAGGCAGAAAGCCCTATTTTAAGTGTTTGAGCTGCCCTTTTAGGGCGAAGATTTAGGAAAACAAACCATTTTATTGGTTCTTTTTGATGCCCAATTTCTTTATGTGTAACCGGGAACAACAAATACAATGTTTTTGGGAATCACAATGCAGTAAAAT
>CAZLDP010000260.1:0-4551 GCA_964558145.1 uncultured Prolixibacteraceae bacterium
TTATTATCCATATAACCCTTCCCGAAATTACAGCGCTAAATATATCAGGGTCGGGCGATATCATCGGGGAGAAGCCGGTCTCGTCCATGATCATGGATCTTAATGTTAGTGGCAGCGGAAATATTCTGCTGAATACGCTGAATACCGAAAGGTTAAAGGCCAATATTTCAGGATCGGGGAATATCACGCTGGACGGAGGTAAGCCGGCAACTGAACTGAATGCCGTGGTTTCGGGATCGGGAAATCTCAAAGCCGGGAATCTTGAAGTACAGAATATCCGCATTTCCATAGCGGGGTCGGGAAACTGTTATGTAAGGTCAAACGGACATATCGACGTGAAGATTGCGGGTTCAGGCGACGTTTATTATTCGGGGAATCCGTCGATTGATTCCACAGTTGCCGGTTCAGGATCTGTTAATGAAATTAAATAAGCACATGCCTTTTGCTTTCCCAAAAAACAATTAGCTTAGCATCATTATTAACTCATTTCAAACAATCACTTAAAATCAAGTTTTATGGGAATGATAAAAGAATTCAAGGAATTTGCCATCAAAGGCAATATGGTCGATCTGGCTGTGGCAGTCGTCATTGGGGGTGCTTTCGGGAAGATTGTCACTTCGTTTGTCAACGACATCATTATGCCTCCTATTGGTTTATTGTTGGGCGGAGTTGATTTTTCTCAACTGAAAATCCTGTTGAAAGAAGCAGTGGGCGAAGTTCCCGCAGTAACGCTTAACTATGGAGCCTGGATTAATACTGTGATTGATTTTCTGATTGTGGCATTGGTGATCTTTCTGGTTATCAAGGCCCTGAACTCATTGAAAAAGAGAGAGGCAGAAGTTCCAACTCCCCCGCCGGCTCCGACAAATGAAGAAGTCCTTCTTACTGAAATCCGCGATTTGCTTGCTAAAAAGTAAAAATGAATCTCTTAAAAAAGGCGCCTTTTCAGGCACTTTTTTTATGGGCGTATGATTTCGATTTTTCCTCCTGTTCCCAGCTTAATGATGGAAGAAGGCTTAGAGGGAGTCCGATCTTCCCTCCGGTATTTCACCACGTAATCCACTGAAGAAACTATCTCAGGGGAAATATCACTGAAAAAGGCAGGTGCAGGCTGCCCGCTGAGGTTGGCTGAGGTTGAAACCACTGGTTTCCGGAAGCGGTGAATCAACTCCCGGGAAAAGGATTCCCTGGTGAAGCGTATTCCGATGCTGCCGTCTCCGGCAAGCAGGTTGTCAGCCAGATTTTTCCCGCGGGGATAGATGATGGTCAGGGGGGTTACCGTAAGCTCAATGAGGTCCCATGCGATCTCTGGAACCTCTTCCACATATCGTTCCAACAGGGCATGATTTTCCATTAATACCAACATGCTCTTTTTATCGGTCCGTTGCTTGATCCGGAATATCCGCTCTACCGCCTCCCAAAGGGTAGCGTCGCATCCCAGGCCCCAGACGGAATCGGTCGGATAAAGGATAACTCCTCCTTTCCGCAGCACTTCAAGTGATTGTATCAAATCATCATCCATTTCCTGCTACTTTTTGATAAAAAGACATCAGTGCCTCTGTGCGGCCCTCCGGATGAAATACCCGGGCCCTCTTCTTTCCTTTTTGAGACATATCCCTTGAGAGCGCCTGATTTTCAACTACCTTCAAAATCATCGTTTCCACCGCCTCCTGGTCATTAGGATTGCAATAGAGGGCTGCCTCCCCGCCAATTTCAGGAAGGGATGAAACAGAAGAAGTGATTACCGGACATCCGCAGGCCATCGCTTCGATGATGGGAAGCCCGAATCCTTCATAATGAGACAGATACAACATGCATGTAGCTTGTTGATACAAAGCCGGAAGATCATAATCAGGTACATTGGTCAGAATATGCAAACGGTCGAGCAACTGGTATTTCTCCGCATAATGAATGATCTGCTCTGTATAAAGGGTGGGTTTTCCCACAATCACATAAGGCAGACCTAAACCGGTCCGGTGCAACGCCTGCAATACCCCAAGCTGGTTTTTACGCTCCTCAATGGTACCTACAGTCAGGATGAATTCCCTGGGAAGTCTGTAACGTTTCAGGACAGGATTAACTTCTTCCACATAATGATTCAGAAAGAATCGTTCTGAAATGCTCTGATAAATCACGTCAATCTTCTCTTCCTCGATTTCCAGGTGGTAGATCAAGTCGTTTCGGGTTTGCCTGCTGGTGGCAATAATCCGCCGGGCAGCCTGGCAGGCATATTTTACCTTACGATAATAGATTCTCCGGTCAATGGCACTGTACAAACCCGGAAGGCTGAGGAAAATCAGGTCATGAATGGTCACAACGGCAGGAACAGCGCTTTTGTGGATACCTGCAGGGAGTTCGTTACTCAGCCCGTGAAAAAGGTCAAGCCCTTGACGGTCAATCTCGTCCGAAAGCTGGAAAGAGCGCCAGTAGGCGCTGAACAGTTTTTTGATTCGGGATGAGGGAGTAACCGTTTCAAAAAAGAGATGTTCCTTGAATAATCTGGTCGGAGCCTCAGGTGAAAACAAAACATATTGGTGCTCGGGAAAATATTTATTCAGTCCCGCCAAAGTATTCCGGCTGTAGTTTCCCAATCCGGCTTTGTTCAGGAAGGCACGCTTCGCATCAAATCCAATTCTCATAAGCTGTATTATCACAGAAAAAACTGCCGCAACGGCAATGCAGCCTCTTCTGAAATTTCCGGATAAAAATCATTACACTTCAAAATCACCCAGCTCCCTGAAGTTAAGGGTGGCAAAGTAATCATCCAGGGTTTCAGCCCTTCTGATTTCTACTACACTCCCGTTTTCACGCCACAACAGTTCTGCCGATTTCAACTTCCCGTTGTAGTTAAAGCCCATTGCATGCCCATGAGCACCCGTGTCGTGGATAACCACCAGATCGCCTGGACAAATATCAGGTAATTCTCTGTCAATGGCAAACTTGTCGTTATTCTCACACAACGAACCGGTCACATCATATTTCGACCCGGCCGGCATAGTTTCCTTTCCTATGACGGTGATGTGATGATAAGCGCCATACAACGCCGGTCGCATCAGGTTTACCATACTGGCATCGAGACCGGCGAATTTCTTGTAGGTATCCTTGATATGCAAAACCCGCGACACCAAATATCCATAGGGGCCGGTAACTGCTCTTCCCGATTCGAAATTGAGCCTAAGGGGGTCCAGATGGTTGGTCACAATAATCTCCTCATAAGCCTTCCGGATTCCGCCGCTCATCAATTCCAGGTCCACAGGCTGCTGACCCGGCCGGTAAGGAATGCCTATCCCACCACCCAGATTGGCAAATTCAATGCGGATACCCAGTTTTTTATTGATTTCACGGATAAGGTCAAAGAGAATCTCTGCCGTTTCCACAAAGTATCCAGGATCCAGTTCATTGGAGGCTACCATGGTGTGGATACCAAACCGGGTCACCCCTTTATTCCGTGCAATCCGGTAAGCATCAAACATCTGGTCGCGGGTAAGCCCGTATTTGGCCTCTTCAGGATGCCCGATGATCAGATTCCCTTCCTTGAGGTTTCCCGGATTATACCTGAAACAGAGCATCTCGGGAAGGCCTGCATGTTTCTCAAGAAACCCGATATGGGTGATGTCGTCCAGATTAATGATGGCCCCCAGTTCCCTGGCTTTGACAAATTCGTTAGCAGGAGTATCATTGCTGGTAAACATGATTTCGTCACCCTTCATTCCGAGACGATTAGCCAGTTCCAGTTCTGCCAGTGAGCTACAGTCTATGCCAAAACCCTCCTGCCTCAGAATCTTCATCAGGAAGGGATTCGGAGCAGCTTTTATGGCATAGTACTCCATAAAACCCTCATTCCAGGAAAAAGCTTTCGTGAATCTCCGCGCAAAACTGCGTATTCCCTTTTCATCATAAATATGAAAGGGCGTTGGAAATACTTCCACAATCTTCTCAAGTTCCTCTTTTGTAAAAGGCAGGTTTTTATCGCTCATTTATCTTCACATATCGAACCAACTGTCAAAGTTATAAATTTGAGTGCTTCCGGAGAAGAAACAGTGGACAGTTGTCGGCAAATGGAGAATAATATTAATAAACAGTAAAGAATGTCACTCAAAAAACAGCACTCCCATTTTGTTATATCTTTGCAAAAACTGTAAAAAACTGTAAATTATCAACAATGGCATTGATCAACGAGAATTATCAGAAGCTGGCGGCCGGTTATCTTTTTCCTGAAATAGGGCGACGGGTCAGGAATTTTGCCGCATCCAATCCCGGCAAAAAAGTGATCAGCATGGGAATCGGCGATGTCACCCAACCATTGACTCCTGCCATCATCAAAGCCTTTCATGAAGGAGTTGACGAGATGGCGCATAAAGCCACATTCAGGGGGTATGAGCACCTTATTGTGGGCATTTTTTTCATCAGATTAGCTGCCTCATAATTCTATTCCAGGCTCCCAATTACAGGACGAAGACTACCGACCACCCTCTTCTGACAATTCACTTTTTTATAGGCCATTGTTGATAATATAGTTTTGTTTACTGTATCTATATAAATAAAAAAAAA
>CAZLDP010000261.1:0-4535 GCA_964558145.1 uncultured Prolixibacteraceae bacterium
GAAGATATACAATTAGATGTAAATTCTCTTAGCAGCGGTAGTAGTTCTAAGGTAAATTTACTTCCTAATTATGGTATAGTAGGAATAGAATAGAAGATGAAAGGAGTTCCAGAGAAAATAAAACCAATAATTTTACTTTTATCAATGTCTCTTGTGTGTATAGGGATGGTCTTTATAGTTAATCAGTTTAAAAAAGAGCCAGAGGTAAAGGAAATAAAAGCACAGGAGGCAGCTGTGAATGGAACTGTTGAGACTATAAGCATAGATACATCAAAACCTGAAGAAGTCAGGGTAAGCTCAAAACAAACAGACAAGGAAGTATTGGGGCAGACTTTTTCCTGTGGAGGAAATGCTGTACATATCGCATCACAATCTACATGTGTCCGGGATGGCTCGGGAACAGTGGATTATAAAAGAAATGTAACAAGAACGGGGACTATGGTTAAAAAGGATGCAGCAATTGAGCTTATCTCAGTTACAGTGCCGCTTGAACTTTTCTCAGGTATGGAAGTTGCAGATTCAAACAGGAAGATTACTACTGAAACTCCAACATACAAAGCAGCAGGTGAGCAAATTGATGATATAACAGCAAATTCTCAGCTTCCCCCTAGAACACAAGTTGATGAATATAAGCCGTCTGATGAAGATAAGCCATTTACAACAGATTATTCTACTGGTGTTAAAGAGGGAGGAGGAACTGAGATCTCAGATACAGGGCGGGTTGGTGTAGATAAAAAGCTTACAAATGAATGCGATAGCGAAGAATATAATAACAAATCAAATGTAACTCCAACAAAATCAAACGGAAGGTCTGAGCTTATGTATGATACATATAGGTATCCTAATGAAAAGAAATTACAGGAGCAGGAGCAAAAAACTGTGGAAAGCTGTAATGAGGGATATAATACATTTATTGAATGGGAGTCTACTTTTTCTGGGTGTCATATTTCTTTTGGTGCGAGATTTATTTCATTTATTAAAGATATAGATGATAGATTATGGGATGAGTGTCTTTTAAATCAGGAGGGTTGTGTAGATGTAAAGGATATTGTATTAATAATGGCTTCTCCTTTTGGTCCTGATGACGGATGTGATGAAAGTGGTGCATGTACAAATGCATATATGAACAGAAGAAATCATGCTATGCAGGCACCAGCATCAACCTCATCGGGGAAAACTTATTACACTACAGATTGTGTAGTAACTATTGATGGCATACAGCGTACAATAAAATGTGCATGGGATATGTCTCATCTGTATAAAGAGTTGGAAGTTAGTAAATATGATGATATACCTAATGTAGAATCTACTCCTACTCCTGGAGAGTATAATGAATTTCTTCAGACTCAAGTAAAGGGGAAGAGAACAGAAGCAATACCTTTGTCTCAATAAATAACTTTTTATATTTATAATAATGAGTAGTGTAAAAAAGATATATAACTTAGGAAATAGGATAAAAAAGGTTACTGAGAGTAAAAGCTTTAGAATATCTTTTATATCTTTCATCACTCTGTTTTTGTTTTTTGGAATGTTTAATGTACATGCACAGGAGGATGGAGGAGCAATAAAACCTGACTGGGAGGGGGAGAAGAAATTTCATAATATTGTAAACGGTGCAGATGAAACTGAAGACAACTCACAAACGAGCTTAGGTCAGCAGAATGTTACGGCACTCTGGACAGGTGTTTTGTATTTGGGGGGAGAAGGAGTTTTAGATGATGAGACTATACAAAAATTAGAAGCATCCAATGTTCCGTATGACTTAAGAAAAGGTTTAATAGGTATGGCTGATGATGCCGCTGTCGGTGTTTATGCAAATTACCCTTGGGTTAATATTCCAGATCATTTAGCACAGCAATGGGTTCCAGGGTATAAAGATAGTACAACTGCACTGTATGCACAAAATGAGGAAATTCCATCTGGGTATAATGAGCTTCAGGCTGCAGGAATACAGTCATTATGGACAGATGTCCTTAATCTTGCATATATATTCTTTGTTATTGTTATGATAATTGCAGGCTTTATGATTATGTTCAGGCATAAGATAGGAGGGCAAGCTATGGTTACATTAGGGAATGTTTTGCCGAATGTAATTATTGCTTTGATTGTGGCTACTTTTAGTTTTGCAATAGCTGGTTTAATAATTGATTTAGGGGGGCTTTTAATTAGTCTTATTGTAAGTATCTTTAATCTTTCAGATGTAGCTATTCCAATTTCTGGCTTTGGTCCTATAGCAAGTAGTGCCCTTGGTATTAAGCAAATGGTTTCTACTTTTGTTGAAGGAATCACCTCGGCTTTTGGTTTTGGTGGTAAGAATTTTTTTTCTGGGCCAGGGAAGTTTTTATTGTTATTTGGACTCTCTGGAGGGATAGGTTTATTGGTAACTTTTATAGTTTTAGCAATAGTAGCGTTTGGTGCAATAAAGGTATTAATTACACTCTTTAAGTCATATTTCCAGCTTTTGCTTTCTGTTATTTTAGGGCCGCTTCAAATTACATTAGGTGCTATTCCAGGCAATAATGCAGCTATTATGAATTGGGTAAAAAGTGTTCTTAGGAATGTGCTTGTTTTTCCTGTTGTGTTTTTCATAGTTAATATACCTAATGCACTGGTGGCAAATGGAGATGCTTCAATGAGATTACGATTACCAGCGAAACTTGTATATGAGAGTGGTGAATATAATGCTGGTGGTCCTGATGTCACGGGAGGTATTTTTATTTTTGTTTTAAGGATTTTTATTTTATTCTTTGCCGCTCAGGCTCCTAAGTTTATAGAATCATTCCTTCCGCCTGACTCTAACAAGGGACTTGCTGCTGGATTTGGTGCTGTAAATGACAGCTTGAAGAAAGTTCCGTTGATAGGCGGTTTATTTGGTAAATAGTTAGCTGCATATATAAAGATATGTCAGGTAAAAGTATAAATGACAATTATGATGCAATAGGAGGAATATTTGATTTCATATTTGCTGAAGCAGAGAAACCTCCCGAGAAAAGAAGACCAGTTAAACCTCCTACAGGGGTTTCTGCTTCTAGTGCACTTACAGATGCAATATTTGCATCTCTTGAAAAACCTGGTGTCTTTATTTCCAACTCAATTGTTAAGGAATTTAATGATGCCTTAGATGTTAAGGTTGCACAGGTTGATTTCTTTGGCGGTAGGGGAAGTCTGAAGCTTTCTGTTAACAATTTGGGAAATTGGATAAGAGATCCTGGTGGTCAGGTGCAGAAAGCAATGGATAATGTAAAGGCTGATAGAAAGGCTGCAAGAGCCCGTATGCTCGGTGAAACTATTGATGATTTCTTGACTACTGCATGGGCTCATAAATATGGGAATTTAGAGGCTAAACAAATAACACTAGCTAATGCATCTGCAAATGAAAAAAAAGCGGAATCATATAAAGTTGCAAGAGCATTAGGTCAAAGTATGACTACCACAGGAGAAAACGATTTTATGGTTAATAGGGTGGTTGATTTGCTCGGGCGAAAAACATTTGGAAGCCGCTGGTTTACTATGAATGATCAAGAGAAATCTCAATTTTCCAGTAAACTTGCACAAAGGAGCGATCGCCAGGAAGTATTATCTTACCTAACTCAAAAGTATGGTGAATCAGAAGCTCAAAATTTCAGTGATACTTTAGCAAAGCAGAAAGATAACAAAATAAATATATATGATCCAGATTTTTACAAACAACTTGAGAATAGTTATCTTACTGAAAAGATTTTTTCTCTGAAGGATGCTCCTCCAGGTTCTGAAGAAGAAAAGGAAAGAAAAATATATGAAGACACGCAGTTATTTATTAAACTTAAGACACAAAAGGAGATCACTGACTTAAAAGACAAGTTAAAGGAAGGAAATCTATCGGCAGATGAAAAAGTGGAAATTGAGAATGCTATAAATGATGCAGAAATAGCACTTCGTTCAATTGGTGGGAGACATAATGTAGTTGCAAATGTAGGAAAATGGGAAGGTTATCTCAACTCTGCAAAAATGCTTGGAGGGCCGTTAGGAACTAATGTCGTAGCAGCAATTATTACTGGTGATTTCTTTGATCCAGGAAAAAACAACCTTACTCCTGTAGAAAAAAAAAGAATTGGGGAAATGCCTGGGGTTGAGATATATGTTGCAGCGAAGTCTCATAATAAGCTTTCTAGTGCATACAACGAAATGGGAGAAGCTTTATACTATGCTACTCCAAGATCTCTTTTTAGGACATTCTTTTACAATGGGGAGCTGTTTGCAAGAGGATTATATAAAAATAATGAACAGTTAAAGAATTTATTAAATACTGCTGGAGCAGGAGTTTTAGGTGACGAGATTATTAAAGACATTTTCTCTTTTAGTGGGAAAGAGTTTGATAAACAGATTAGTGATGCCTTAGAGAAACTAAAGGTGCATGTTGGAAGTGGTACTCTTTCACAGAAAGATTTTGAAAAAATTCAAAAACTGATTGATCAGTCTAAACATTTTCAAAGACTGACAAGTATATTTAGTATGCCAGCGAGAACAAGGAATGCAATAGAGGAATGGACTAAAAA
>CAZLDP010000262.1:0-4520 GCA_964558145.1 uncultured Prolixibacteraceae bacterium
AATTAAATCGGTAAGCAAAAAATAACAAAAGCGCCATATACCCTATTTTATTGATTTAAATAAAATTACCTGTACTTATGAATGAGATTAAAAAAACGCTGAAAGATTCAGCGGTAGCCAGGTGGATAGCGCTATTACTGATCGCTTCCACGATGTTCTTTGGTTATTTCTTCATCGACGTGGTAGCTCCGCTGCAGACCATGCTGGAAACCGATTACAAATGGAGTCCCGAGGTCTTCGGAATGCTGGGTGGCTCAGAATTTTTTCTCAATGTGTTTGCCGGGTTCCTGATTCTTTCCGGGATCATCCTCGACAAGATGGGGATCCGTTTTACCCTGATCACTTCGGCAACCACCATGGTTGTGGGTGCCGCCCTCAAGTATTATGCATTGACACCCGGATTTGCCGATTCGGCCTTTGCAGGATTCCTGAACTCGTTCATCACCTGGGTGCCGGCATCGGCTAAGCTGGCCTTTGCAGGTTTCGCCATCTTCGGCGTGGGAATTGAGATGGCCGGGATCACCGTTTCAAAAACGATCGTTAAGTGGTTCAAGGGCAAGGAACTCGCCCTGGCTATGGGTCTCGAGATGGCCATTGCCCGGCTGGGAGTTTTTGCCGTATTCCGGCTTACCCCCATCTTCGCCGAAAATGGAGGTCCTTCCAACTCGGTATTCTGGGGTTTGCTTTTCCTCTGTATCGGTTTTCTTGCCTTTCTCATTTATACCTTCATGGACAAAAAACTCGACAGGCAACTTGGCGAGAATGCCGCAGGGGAGGAACCCGAAGAGGCTTTCCGTGTCTCCGACCTGGGAAAGATCATCACCAATCCCGGATTCCTGGCGATTTCGGGACTTTGCGTGCTCTTTTACGCGGCGATATTCCCGTTTCAGAAATTCGCCACCGATATGCTGGCTTCCAAACTGAGTATCGACATTAAAACAGCAGCGGCTTACTTTTCCTATTTCCCCATCGGGGCTATGATCCTTACGCCGTTCATGGGAGCCTTCCTTGATTTCAAAGGGAAAGGAGCCTCCATGATGCTCTATGGAGCCATCCTGCTGACGGTATCCCATTTAATCTTCGCCCTGGTTCCCAACCATGTTTTTTCAGTGCCCTTTGCATTAGGCACCATCGTGATCCTGGGAACCGCCTTCTCCCTTGTTCCTGCCTCCATGTGGCCCTCAATTCCCAAGATCGTGGAAGAGCGTTACCTGGGATCGGCTTATGGTTTAATTTTCTATATCCAGAATATTGGCTTGCTGCTGGTTCCCATCCTCATTGGCTGGTCTGTGACCCAATCGAACCCTGGCGTAGCGGAACAGATTGCGGCAGGTGTCGAAGGCGCAAAGTACGACTACACCGTTCCCGAACTGATTTTTGCCGGTTTTGGGGTAGCAGCCATCATACTGAGTTTTGTGCTCAGGAGTGTCGACCGCAGAAAAGGATACGGTCTGGAGCTTCCGAACAAAAAGTAACCCATATAAAACAGCAATTATGAGCAAGAACATTCAAGAACTGCAACCTGCATCGCTCTGGGGATACTTCCATGAGCTGACACAGATACCCCGTCCTTCCAACCACGAGGAGAAAATCCGCGATTTTGTGGAGAATTTTGGCAAGTCGCTCAACCTGGAGACCCTCCGCGATGCCGCCGGGAACATTATCATCCGCAAGCCGGCGACTCCGGGCATGGAAGAGCGTCAGGGTGTAATTCTCCAGGGGCACCTCGACATGGTTCCCCAGAAGAACAACGACAAAACCCATGATTTTGAGAAGGATCCCATCGAAACCCTCATCGACGGGGAATGGGTCAAGGCCAATGGCACCACCCTGGGCGCCGATAATGGCATTGGCGTGGCAGCTATCCTGGCTCTCCTCGCTTCAAAGGAGATTGCCCATGGGCCGATAGAAGGACTCTTCACCGCCACCGAGGAGACAGGCATGGACGGGGCCAACGGCCTCGAAGCCGGCATCCTGCAGGGAGATATTCTGATTAATCTCGATTCGGAAGACGAGGGTGAACTCTATGTCGGTTGTGCTGGCGGCGAGGATGTCGCCATAAAATTTGACTACAAGCCCCGAAAAGCCCCGAAAAATTCTTCCGGAGTGAACCTGAGCATTACGGGCCTCAAGGGGGGCCACTCGGGAATTGACATCCCCCTGGGCCGTGGAAATGCCAACAAGATCTTCTTCCGGATCCTCAATGAGGCCGCCTGCAAACTGGGTGTACGCCTCTCCTCCATCAACGGGGGAAGCCTCCGGAATGCCATCCCCCGTGAAGCATTCGGACTGGTAACCGTGAAAAACAAGAAAATTGCCGATTTCGTGGCACTCGTCGATCAGATCACCGGCATCATGAAAAAGGAACTCGCCGTTACCGAACCCGACCTCACTGTGACCATCGAACCCGTCGACTGCCCTCAAACGGTAATCGACAAGAATACCCAGTCGAGGCTCACACGGGCCATCCTGGCAACCCCCCACGGGGTAATCCGCATGAGCGACACCATGCCCGGACTGGTAGAGACCTCCACCAATCTGGCCATTGTGAAGTCGGACGAAAAGAAAAAAGTGATCCGCATTGCCTGCCTGATGCGCAGTTCGGTCGACTCGGCCAAGGAAATCCTGGGCGCCCGCATGTGGGCCCTCTTCTCGCTGGCCGGCGCCAAGGTTAAATTCAGTGGCGCTTACCCCGGTTGGAAACCCAACATGGATTCCCCTATCCTTAAAACCATGCAGGAGGTGTACCACAACAAATACGGCAAAATTCCCGAAATCAAAGCAATCCACGCAGGTTTGGAATGCGGCATCCTTGGCGGAAAATATCCCCACTGGGATATGATCTCTTGCGGGCCTACCATCCGCCATCCCCACTCCCCCAGCGAAAAGGTAAATATCGCCACCGTCGGCAAATTCTGGGAGTTCCTGATCGAAACACTTAAAAACATACCCGGGAAAGCCTCTTGAATCGTTTAGGAAGGAATGGCCTGGGTAAGGAGTGTTCCGCATAAGGAGTGTTCCGCATAAATGGATAATCAAAGGGTGCAGCGAAAGCTGTGCCCTTTGCTATTTATCGTAATGGTATCTGCATGAGATTATCTTGAGAGTAAATTCATCAAAGAAATAAACAAGTCAATGTTCTGGATTTGTCCTCCCCGACCAAGCAATTCACTGACACGCTTAGTATATTTATCGTGAGTGAAATAGACGGCAGGTTCACCGACCATGCTTTCCAGCAAATGTTTCTTATTTGCTTCACTGGCCAAAAGATAACCGGTATCGTCCAGTTCAGTGGATATGGGAATAGTGACAGCCTTTCCATCAAAAAGTTGCTTTATCTTTTTAAGAAGATCTTCAGTTAACTCACCCGAAGCTATTATTATGGTTGTTTCCAGAAATAGTCCTTGTATGAATAAATTTACGCATTGACCTTCTCGAAAGCAAGAGTCCTTTAACCGTACCTTTATGAAAACTGGGTTAACCTGTTGAGGCTGTCGCGGTGTTTTTCAAAAAATTTTACCGGACAATGGTGATTATATTTGAAAAATTCGTATCTTAGTTTTGAAATCTAGTGACCCCTTGACTTACAGTATTCTGTAAACCTGATAATCTGGTCAGTAAAGTTCTCTGGCATTTACCAGTCAGCGCCGTCAGTCCGTCGAACTTCACTGTTAGCGGGCAGGCAGGACAGGCAGGTATAGGGAATGACTTTTTTACCAGGTATGTTCTTTTCACCCCGACTCGTTTCCCCGACGGCTCTGCCGCAGGGTTAGCGAAAACACTATTAAGTCCTATGCAGAATCGGATATCTCGTCCGCTCTGCGGCGAGGAGTTTCAATTGCATACTGATAGTATTTTCTCACGTAAGCTTCCCCAAATTCTAACAGATATAAATGAGTTCTACCTTGAAGTATCTTTCAATAACAGGGAAAAACAAATTTGTTTAGAAGCCTCTCCGGAGTTCCCACGCGTTAGAGTGTTCCCGGTCCGGAGAGGAAGAGCATTTGTCTGAAAGCCACCACAAAACTGCTTTACGGGAACCATATATTTACAAACCAACCGGTTGGCTTTGGTTTATCACCCCAAAAAGCATAATCAAATGAAACCTTATAATATCAAGCAAGTATATAAAACAGGCATATTAATTGTTACCTTAATAGTAATCTCAATTTCGTGCGAAAAAGATGAGTTATTGAGAATGCCGGAAGAGGAAGGTTTGACGGTAGAGCAGGCGGTACATTTTGTTGAATTACAAAAAGTTAATCAGTTTACCCTGAAATCGGGAGGTCAGCAAATGCAGAGCATCAACATTAAGGTAGATTGGGGCAAAGCTAAATGCAGCAGCAACGAAAATGTTTGGGTGGTAGAGACCCAGATAAAAGGAGAGGGGAGGTTCGGTTTTGCGACTTCTGAAAATATGAAAGCCTGGAAATCGACCGGCAACAGGGCTTTTATTTCTTCCATGTCACGGTTGGTTGTGACAAAGGAAAAGAAGAGCGGTGAAATGCATTCGTTTATTA
>CAZLDP010000263.1:0-4506 GCA_964558145.1 uncultured Prolixibacteraceae bacterium
TTGTAGCTTTGTATTGGCTTTTTACAAAGCTAATCCTCCCCGGGACGGGAACAAAGTAACGCGTGGGAACCCCGGGGAGGCTCTTTTACCCACTTGTTCTTCCCGATAATCATCAGGTGTTTAATTGTGCGGTAGTGCTGGGAAAACATTTGGACACGCAAACAGATATGACTTTTGTCTGCCATTGCGGGTTTGTAAAATACAATTAAATATAAGCTAATTTCAGGTGGCCCGCAATAGGCTAATTCCCGCATTTTCATCATTTTCCCATTTAAGTAATTGTCTGTCAGTAAAATAACTTAAACGTTTAATTTTATGCTGTACAGCATATCACCTTAGGATTACAAAAAGTCCTTCATTATCAGGCATGTAAGCCTCCTGTCCATGATCAGAAAACCAGATTCTCAGGGATGCCCCCTGAACAGAGAAAATCAGGTTATGCGGCACAACTGTAACCGAAACCGACAGGAAATTGCTGAAACAGAAGTTTTTCTTAGGAAACAATCATGCGATTTCCCGAACTAATTCTTCAGTATAAAAAATCGGGGAACTAACCTGTCCAACCAGTGCAGTATAAAGCAAAAAATAAAAGAATAAATATTTCGTTTTATTTTGTAAATTACAAAGGTTTTAAAATTGACTGGGGGATATTCCATCTTGTTTAATCAGTCAGGGATCCGGGAATTCAGGGAACATCAACCAGCAGGCAGGATTAAGGATATGTTGAACTGGAGAAATCTTTTTAATCGAAGAAAAATGAAAAAGAGCATTCTGTTTTGTTTACTGTCGATTTTTCTGCTTTCCGTATTACCGGGATATAGTCAGGGAACCATTGATACATTGAGGGTTTACCGCATAGAGACCAGGGACGGCAACACCTATACCGGCACGGTTATTTCGGAGAACAGCAATTTTGTTATTCTGAAAACGGAAAAACTGGGAGAACTTAAAATTCCGGTTTCCGATATCGAATCCCGTGAGGAGCTCAAAGGGACCCAAAGGGGTGGAGATAGTTACCGGCTGCTCAATCCGCAATCATCGCGCTATTTCTTGGCGCCCAGCGGGTACGGACTGGCCAAAGGGGAAGCTTATTACCAGAATATTTGGGTTCTTTTCAACCAGTTCTCATATGGCTTCTCGAACAACTTTTCCGTAGGATTGGGATTGGTGCCCCTCTTTCTATTTGACGGGACAGCCACTCCGGTTTGGCTTATTCCCAAAATCTCCATCCCTTTGAAGAAACAAAGCTTTCACTTGGGCGCCGGCGCATTTCTGGGGACGATCATTGGGGAAGAATCAGACTTCTTCGGGCTTCTCTTCGGAACAGCCACACTGGGTAACCCCCATAATAACTTCAGTTTTGGAATGGCATACGGATTTGTGGGGGACGAATTAGTCGATATTCCCGTTTTCAATCTCAATTTCATGACTAGGTTAAGTCCCAGAAGTTATTTCATTTCCGAAAACCATTTCGTCAGTGCCTCCGGAAAGACCTCCTTCGTTTTCTCATTAGGCGGGCGAAGCATTTTCCGGAGGGTGGGCCTCGACTACAGCCTGTGGATCCCGGTTGCCTCCGAAATGGACACTTTCTTTGCTCTCCCCTTTTTGGGAGTAACGGTACCCCTAAACAGAAAATCACGTTGAACACCTTCCTCATGCAGCAGTCCGGCGGGATGAACTGGCTTATTATCAGTCATTTTTATTGTCTTTGCAGCAATTTTAAAATGATGCGATGAGCCGGGTAGTGGTGGGATTGTCAGGAGGTGTGGATTCCAGTGTGGCAGCGTACCTGTTGAAACAACAGGGGCATGAGGTTTCAGGCCTCTTTATGATCAACTGGCACGACCGTACCGGTTCCCTCATCGGTTCCTGTACCTGGGAAGACGACGCCCTGATTGCTGAAATGGTCGCTAAAAAGCTGGATATCCCTTTCCGGATTGTTGACCTGAGTGACCACTACCGTAAAAGGGTGGTTGATTATATGTTCGCCGAATACCAGGCAGGTCGCACTCCCAACCCCGACGTTCTCTGCAACCGGGAAATCAAATTTGACCTGTTTCTCGACGAGGTACTTCAAACCGGCGCCGATTTTGTTGCCACAGGCCACTACTGCAGAAAAGAGGAGACCTGCGTCGCAGGAGAAACTATCTATCGTTTGCTTGCCGGAAGCGATCCCAATAAGGACCAGAGTTATTTCCTCTGCCAGCTCAGCCAGGCCCAATTAGCCAAATCCCTCTTTCCGGTCGGACACCTGCTTAAACCGGAAGTGCGCGAAATCGCCCGTAGGGAAAACCTCCCCACTGCCGAAAGGAAAGATTCCCAGGGCATCTGTTTCGTGGGGAAGGTCGACCTCCCTACCTTCCTCCAGCAACAACTGGAGTCCCGCCCCGGAAACGTCATCGAAATCCCAGCAGCATTTATGGAAAAGAAAAAGATTGTGGAGATTTCCGAAGACCACTGGAAAAAGATCTGCTTCCCCTACCCTTTCAAACCCTGGAACGGGAAGGTCATAGGCACTCACCAGGGGGCTTACTTTTATACCATCGGGCAAAGGAAAGGACTGAACATCGGAGGGCACACCGAACCCCTCTTCGTGCTGGCCACCGACGTGCAAAGAAATATCCTGTACGTAGGCGAGGGTCAGGAACATCCGGGGCTGTTTCGCAGAGGCCTCTTCATAGCCCGTAATCAGATTCACTGGATCAGGGAAGACCTCAGGCTCCCTCCCGGCGAATACCGCGATTACCTGGTCAGGGTCCGGTACCGACAACCAATGGAAAAGGCTACCCTTTATATGCGCGAAGAAGGGCTTTGGATTATTTTCCAAAGGGAGCAGCGAGGCATCACGGCCGGGCAATTTGCCGCCTGGTATGATAAAGACGAGCTAACCGGTTCGGGAATAATCAGTTAAAAAAGTTATTCAATTTATGACTGATTAACTGGCACCACCCAACACGAGTGTAAGCAGGCCGCCTTTCACAGAAATTGATAGTTACCGGTACATCCATCTTTATGGGGGTATCTCGTTTCCTGATGCTGCTCCTATCTGAGCTTGTCCCTTTTCAGGCCTCCGGGCAAAATTGCCCATAGCAACGCTGTCTGAAGTCCGGGGATTTTATAATTTTGCATTGCTCCCCGGTCAGTATTCATCCGGCCAGGAGGGTGAAACAATTGAAAATTTAAATGAACAAATGAACAGAAACCTGCTTCCTCTTGCTTTGATCCTGCTCTTTATGACTGGACCTTTCAGTACACTTCAAGTATCTGCATGGTCGGAGCACCCCCTGTTGGTTCGCCCGGCATTGAAAAACCACCCCATCTGGCAAAAAGCTGACTCAGTGGATGTCAAAAGCCTTAAGACCTTTCTTCTGGAGAACGAGAAAGCGCTTGAAAAATTTCTGGCAGAACATGAGTCCTGGTCTGCAATCCATTTGCCCCATTACCTGCCCTGTCCTTCAGAACTGGCATTTACAGCCACCGGAAATCCTGACGACATCCTCCTCCGCTTTTTTTCAGCCATCCGGATCAATCCCCACGTGAAAATCCCCCTTTACCTTCATCTGCTTCCCCACGATTCTATTCTGGGGAGACCTGTTGCCGGTCCAAAAGAGATTTGCACCCTGGAAGATGTCTCCTTTATGGCTGCTACAGTGTATGTCCGCCTGGAAGAGGGCGAAAAAGTGGCTCCGTTTGAAGTGCTGACTACAGCCAACGACGAACCTGATTACGGATTTGACCTGGGCCTTTTTGCTGACAACAACACCTCCTATGGTCAGAAATATGGCTTTGGCCTCCAGTCGTTCGGGAATCCCAAACTGGAATATGGGAGCCAGGCTCCGTTTCATATGGGATTTTATCATGAAGCCAAAATCCTCTATAAATTTGGTCCCTTTCTCAACCAGACCTATTTGAATTACCGGCTGTTCCTTTACAAAGCGCTGTCGGAGTTTGCCTTCCGTCAACAACAGCCTTACTGGGGATGGCGTTTCATGGGGTGGGGAATGCATTATATGGGCGACGTGTCAATGCCTTATCACATGCGGCCGCTTCCGGGAGTCAGCACAGCCCGCATGATATATATCAACCTCAAAGCCATGCTGGGTTTTCCCAGCGCCAAGGACAAAGCCGTCCAACTGGTTTCCAACCGCCATACTGCGTTTGAGGAATTCCAAAACCAGGCGCTCCGCAAAGCCTACCAGGAAAACGACTTCAATCACCCCTTTCTTCAGGCGCTGAGTGATCCATTGCCTCCACTCCCTTTCTCCATGGATTTCTTCCTGAACACAGCTACCTGGGAATCGGCAGGCTCCGGAAAGGAAATCGACAGGATCCTCGCCAGGGAAATGCCCTCCCTGCTGGTCTCCGATCCCGGGGTTGAAACCAATGACCTCCCGGAAACCGACCGGATCGTAGCCTTCATGACTGAAACAAAAGGCCCGGAATCGGTGGAAAAAGTCACCGAAGCCATCGCAGGCCGTATGCGCCATTTCAGCATGCATATCCGGA
>CAZLDP010000264.1:0-4503 GCA_964558145.1 uncultured Prolixibacteraceae bacterium
TTCTTTGAGATTCCCCGAGAGAATGTTACCCTGTCAGAAGACGATCTGATAATCCTTGCTGCTGCTGACATAAAGTTAAAGTCCGGGACATATTCATCTTCAGGCCAGTTCGTCTTGCGGCTGCTCAAGGATCAACTCAAGGCATTTACCACTCAGGAAGGTATCCAGTCAGCGGGTAACTTCAAGATATTGAC
This sequence comes from uncultured Prolixibacteraceae bacterium, assembly GCA_964558145.1. Lineage (GTDB taxonomy): Bacteria > Bacteroidota > Bacteroidia > Bacteroidales > Prolixibacteraceae > UBA1413. The sequence goes on from CAZLDP010000264.1 coordinate 195, forward strand.
TCTGCCACACCAGGTCCTTGCCGTAAGTTTCGTAATGGACCAGTTCAAGCCAAGGGCACTCATTGCTGATGAGGTCGGTCTTGGTAAGACCATTGAAGCAGCCCTTATCTATGAGGAATTGAAAGCCAGAGGCATGGTGAAGAATATCCTCATTATCGCTCCATCTGGTCTCTGCGAGCAGTGGAAAGATGAAATGAAACTGAAATTCCTTGAGGACTTTGTTGTGTATGACAGAGCGATGTTTGCTTCTCTTAAAAAACTCTATGGAGAGGAAACAAACGTATGGTCTGTGAGAGATAGGGTTATTGCCTCTATCGATTTTGTGAAACCAAAGGCAACAAATGGAGATCTTGATCAATGGACAATCAGAAATCGGGAGTGGCATAATGCCCATGTTGTTGAGGCTCTTCTTTCTGCACACTTTGATCTTGTGATCATGGATGAGGCTCACAAACTTACCAAAGATGCATCAGGTGAGGAGACTGCTCGGTACAAAATCGGGAAGGCCCTTTCTGACGCTACTCCTGTTCTTCTTTTGCTGACAGCAACACCGCACCAGGGGGATTCTGCGAAGTTCAAAAACCTGCTCAATCTCATAGACCCCTATCTCTTTTATAAAGACAGCGATATCACTCCTGAAGATGTAAAGAAGGTAATGGTGAGAAACAACAAAAGAGCTGTTGTTGACCTTCAGGGCAATAGAATCTTCAAGCAGAGAATAACTTCACTGTTCATCATAGAGCGTGACCCCATACAGGATAAACCGGAAATAGAATTGTATGAGGCAGTCTCGGACTATGTATCTCAGTTTTATGATCATGCAAGACAGCAGAACAACCGGACCATGATGTTTCTCCTGCTTATATTTCAAAGGATGGTAAGTAGCAGTTCCAGGGCTACCTTGAAGTCACTTTCAATCCGGTTGAATGTTCTGCAAGAGGCCAAAAGAGGATTTAAAGTTCAACACCAGGCATCTTCTGAAAATGATGTTGATCTTGAAAACCTGGAAGAAATGGCCGCAGAGGAGCAACTCCAGATACTGGATAAACATCCAGCTTTGAAAAACTATCAGCTCCTCGATGTTGAAATTCGTGAATTGGAGAAATGTATATCTCTTGCCCAGAAAGCAACGGTTGGACGAAACGATACAAAGTTCTTAAAACTCCTTGAAATAATCGATGAGTTCAAGATAAGAGAACATGATCCCAGCCTTAAATTCATTGTCTTCACTGAGTTTGTGGAGACACAGCGCTATCTGAATGATTGTCTAACAAGCCTTGGATATCAGACTGCTATGATACGGGGAAGCATGTCCTCTGATGACCGATTGAAGGAGAAGAGACGTTTTCAGGATGAGGCACAGTTCCTTATTTCAACAGATGCCGGGGGTGAGGGTATAAACCTTCAGTTCTGTTGGATCATGATTAACTACGATCTCCCCTGGAATCCCATGCGTCTTGAGCAGAGAATCGGGAGAATTGACCGCATCGGGCAGGGCCACGATGTAAAGATAGTCAATTTTCAGTTGAAGGATACCGTAGAGAGACGTGTGAGAGATGTGATCGAAGCAAAATTGGAGACCATCAAGGAAGAGTTCAATGATGGCGAAGACAAGCTTGCTGATATTGTAAGTACACTTCAAGATGAATTCAGTTTCGACAAGATTTACATGGAAGCTGTTCTGAAACGAAAGGCCGACCTGGCCTCATTGGAAGCCATTGCTCAGCAGATTTATGAAAGGGCAAAAAGAATCATCAGCGAGGGACAGTTGGCTCTTCCCTTTACAGAGATTGAAGCTGGCCAACCATTAACAAAAACGTACATTGAGAGAAAATCAACTCGAATAAAAGATCTTGTAGAAGCCTACCTTTTAATGAATGGATCAAAGCTTACTGAATATAAAGGTAAGCGTGGTATCTACTACTTTGAAAATCCTCACACAAGAAAACGAATGCACAATGTGATCTTTGATCAAGGTCATGCAATTGAAAACGAAGATTTTGAACTTCTGAGTTTAAATCATCCATTTGTTTTTGAACTGATTCGTAACCTTGATACTACCCAGGAAGAACATGTGACCGCTAAGTTACAGATCAGAGAAAACAAATTTGCAGGAGAGAAGGGTTTTCTGTCTCTCTATAAACTGACCGTAGCAAACTATGTAGACCCTCCCAGAGAGTATATTATTCCCTGTTTTATTAGTACCGATGGAAAACTAAATAATCGATTGTCCCAATATTTTAACGAGCTGAATGTTTCAGCGATAAAGGACCTTATCGTAGGTGAGTTGCCCTATGATCTTCACAAGGTCTTGCAGGCATCAGGAGAGGCGGCAGAGCAAAAAGCTGAGACAATCTTTCTTGAGTTTAAGGACCAGTTGGCTAAGAAGCTGAAAGAGGCAGGGATCAAGCTTGAGAGGTATTTTGTTGACAAAGAAGTGGCTTTACATAAAATAGCTATTGAGAACATCAGGTTGGCGAAGCTTAAAGAGCTGGAAAAGGACAAGACTGAAAAGCTCAGTGAAATAAGAAGAAGGATGCAGGTAGTGCCTTCTCTGAATTGTCAGCAATTTGCATACGTGGAGTTTTATTCGTGAAGGGAAAATGGTTTCAAGTCCTGTTAGATAAGCTTAGAGAATCCTGGTCCGATAGAATCATTATAGTAGACCATGACAGTGTTGGTAAGGCGGAGGACATCAGAGGGGCTTTATCAGACCGGTTCCAGGTTCACCATTACTGTGATGAAGTAGCTCTCAGGCTGTTCTTGAAGAAGAGCCTGAGAGATAAGGTCATCATTTTCAAAGGGCCAAAGGCGGGCTATATTCCCTATGACATTGAACAGACCTCTGATCTGATTGACTGGCAGCTCAAAGATGTTTTCCCCAAGCTTCATATTCAGCCATTAAAAGACGTAACACCCAGTGAACTACAGAAGATCTTTGAAGGCTACAAGCCAATAGAGAAGTCCCTTGTATCGGCCAGTGAATTTGAGACACGACAGTTTATTGAGGGATGGCTTAAGCACGACACACAATGGAAAAAGTTGACCGTGCTCGAAGAGGCAATAGAACAGGTAAAAACACTTCTGAATGATGGAAGTACTGATTGGCGGGCTATTGGTGCCTTATGGGGGAAAATTGCTTACCTCCGGGATTCCGTGGAAGATATTAAAATGAAAAATATTGAGAAGCTCGAAGAAGAGCTTATGCATGCCTTTGAGGATTTTATTGTCGAAAAGTACTGCAAACTGTTTTATGAGAGCTATGCCAAGGTTCCTGTCACAATCGATAAAGTGCTTCATTATATCGGAAGTAGGCCTGGCAGGAGAAAAGCACTTATCTGCTTCGATGGTTTAGGTTTCCAGGAATGGTATTGTATTAAAGACTTTTTGGCTGACCACGGCATTGACAAATTTACGGAAAATGCCATTTATGCTCTTCTACCCACCTTGACTTCTGTCTCCCGCAAGGCGTTGTTTTGCGGAACCAGGACAATGAGTGAACATAGCAGCGATCAGACCGGTTTCAAAAAACACATAATTACAAACTGGGCAGGAGGCAACGCTGCAGCAAGTAACGTTTTCAATGATAGCCTTGCGAAGTGGAAAGAGGACTACCTTGCATATGATTATCTTGGGATTGTTGTGGGCATCGTTGACACAATAGCACATAAGGGGCTGACATTCAGTGACGACAAGCCATTGATGCAAATGAATCTGATTTCCAGCATACCATCAATTGGAATAGAAACGATGATAGAACGGCTTCTTTCTAATGATTATAGCATCTACATAACATCAGATCATGGCTCAACCTGGTGTAAAGGAAATGGTTTTCTTGCAGATAAATACCTTGTTGATGAAAGGGCAAAAAGAGCTTTGCTATATCCCAATAAAATCCTGGCTCACGAGTTTGCCGCCAACAAAGATGTAATTGTATTTGAAGACAAGGGAACCTTAGGGGAAAGCGTTGCAGTCTTTCCCAGATTTCATGAGATGTTTTCAAAAAAAGGGGATACCGCAATCACTCACGGAGGAATTCACGTTGAAGAAGTCATCATTCCTTTTGTAGAGGTGTTGCCATGATCGGTTTTGATAGGCCCCTCAGGCCTCACTGGATATATGAAAGTTTACTTCTGGCACATCCAGGACAGCAGCTGTCAGATTTAAATAAGCCATTTGAGGGGATCGCCAAGGAGCTTACCGGTAAAGAAGGAAAAAGGAAAGTAAGGACTGTGTTATTCCGGTGCTTCTTGAGAGACGAGAGTAACCAAACAAAGGTTAGGAATGATCTTATTCTCAAAGATCTGAC
>CAZLDP010000265.1:0-4486 GCA_964558145.1 uncultured Prolixibacteraceae bacterium
ATGTAGGCCACACCGCCACCGGGAACGATTCCTTCTTCGACAGCAGCGCGGGTTGCACTCAGTGCATCGTGCACGCGGTCTTTCTTCTCTTTCATCTCCATTTCGGAGGCTGCACCCACATAGATCACCGCAACACCGCCGGCCAGTTTGGCAAGGCGTTCCTGTAACTTTTCACGGTCATAATCGGAGGTGGTAAGTTCAATCTGTTTCTTGATCATCCCCACTCTGGAACTGATTGTTTTGGGGTCACCATGCCCCCCCACGATGGTGGTATTTTCCTTGTCAACAGTCACCCTTTCGGCGCGGCCCAGCATGTCGAGGGTAGTCTGCTCCAGCTTCATTCCTTTTTCCTCGGTAATCACGTTTCCACCGGTAAGCACAGCAATATCCTCCAGCATTTCCTTACGGCGGTCACCAAAACCGGGCGCTTTTACGGCTGCCACTTTCAAAGCACCGCGCAAACGGTTCACAACCAGGGTAGCCAGCGCTTCTCCGTCAACATCTTCTGCAATGATCAGCAACGGACGTCCGCTCTGGGCTGTCTGCTCCAACACGGGAAGAAGATCTTTCATCGTGCTGATCTTCTTATCGTGAATCAAAATATAGGGATTCTCCAGGTCTGCTGCCATTTTTTCAGCATCCGTCACGAAATAAGGCGAAATATATCCGCGGTCAAACTGCATACCTTCCACTACATCCACATAAGTATCGGTACCTTTCGACTCTTCGATGGTGATCACCCCTTCCTTATTTACTTTCTGCATGGCTTCGGCAATCAGTTTCCCGATGGTTTCATCATTGTTGGCTGAAACTTTGGCAACCGACTCGATCTTGGCATAGTCGTCACCTACATTCTCTGCCTGTGACCTGAGGCTCTCCACCACATTCTGCACTGCTTTGTCAATACCGCGTTTCAGATCCATCGGATTGGCGCCGGCCGTCACATTTTTCAAACCGACCGACACAATCGACTGGGCCAGCACGGTGGCAGTGGTTGTCCCGTCACCCGCATCATCGTTGGTTTTGGAAGCTACTTCCTTTACCATCTGGGCGCCCAGGTTTTCATAGGGATTTTCCAACTCGATCTCCTTGGCCACGGTGACACCGTCCTTGGAAATCTGAGGCGCACCAAACTTCTTTTCAATGACCACATTTCTTCCTTTGGGTCCTAAAGTTACCTTCACTGCATCGGCCAGCCTGTCCACTCCTTTTTTCAGCAGATCTCTCGCTTCGATATTGTTTTTAATCTCTTTTGCCATAATTCTTTACTGTTTAATTCTGTGAATGTTAAATTACTGAATGAAAAGCACATCGTTCTGCGACATCAGCAAATAGTCGGTGCCGTCAAGGGTCAGCGTAGTGCCTGAATACTTGCCGTAGTAAACGGTGTCGCCACATTTTAATTCCATAGGCTCATCCTTTTTAGCTTCGCCTACCATTACCACTTTTCCAACCTGCGGCTTTTCCTTCGCTGATTCAGGAATGATAATTCCGCTTGCCGTTTTGGTCTCAGCTTCCTGCGGTAAAACAAGGATCTTCCCTGCTAGAATTTTGCCTTTTAATTCTGCCATTTTTTTAAAATTTTATAGTTAGACAATATTTTTTTAAAATGATGTTATACCCGGTAAACACATTTTATGCCAACCCCCAAAAACGGGAATTTGACTGATTCAGGTTGACAATTTTACACTTCCCGGGAAGAATAAATCAGGACAATTTGACAAATAAGAACTGATTATCAATTTATTGAATAATCTGCCACTGACGCTGACACTCTGACATGTTGCCGGATGATTTCGTTTGGCGACCATGTCATGGAAAAAAAAAGAGGCTGCCCTTTTGAGACAGCCTCTTCTCTTTATAGCCTCTTTACCCTTCTTATTTGGTTGAATCAGCCAAAGTGGAGGGATTATCAGGCACCGAAGTGGGGAAGTTGGGAATTTGACCAGGCTCGGCTATATTCAGTATCTGTTCCTGTACCATCGAACGGTCTCTTTCAGTCTCCCCACGGGGAATAAAGGCCGATCCCATAATAGCAAGCACCAACACGGCAATTGCCAACCCCCAGGTGGTCTTCTCCAGAAAATCGGCGGTTTTGCGCACGCCGGCTATCTGGGTGCTTGCCTGGAAATTGCTGGCCAGTCCCCCTCCCTTCGAATTCTGTACCAATACGATGAGAACCAGCAAGATGCTGGCGATTATTATCAGAACAATGGTTAATGTATACATCTCTAAAACTGTTATTGGTTCATTAATTTCGTAATTTCTTCAATGCGGGTTGCAAAGTAAATACTTTTTTCCGGAAATCTCAAACTTAATTTTTTAAATGCCTGAATCGCATCACCATATTTCCGCTGGCTCACCAATAGTTGCGCAAAGGTTTCGGTAAAAATCCCATCGCTTACCGACACGGCTTTTTCTGCCAGATCAATTTGTTCCCCTGCAGGCTCATTGTTTGAGAGCGGATTAAAACTGCCGCCTCCGGCCAGAAAATCGTCGATTAACCGTTGTTTACCCTGACTGACCATGACAGTTTCTCCTTCTGACAGAGTTTCGCCTACCTGATAGTCGGGAATAGTATAAACGTTCCCTGATTGAACGTCGCCCCGGCTCACCGGTGCAGGTTCTTTCTCTAAAAAATCGCGGAGCCACCGCCGGTCGGGAACCCGCAGGGCAACCCCGGAAAGGAGTACGGAATAGTCAGGATCGCCCAGATTCTTAAGATTCCTCAGATATAACACCCATCCGGGATAAAACCATGGGTAATCCATGGTTATCTTTCTGACTCCGGAAAGGCTCTCCTCCGAAAGCAGGGAGGGATTCCTCAGGTACTTAACAATTTCCGCTCCGCTCATCACCAGTTGGCAATTGTGGCATTGAAAATATCATCCATGAGTTTTTCAATGATCTCGGGCACAATGCTGCTCTCCACATCATTCAGACTTAATGAACTGGAAAAATCCTCAAAAGCCGAGAATGTCCGGTCAAAATCCTGTTCATGATCCTTGTTGTTGGTATACTTCAACCTAACGGTAACCGTCAGCCTGTTTTGGGCAGCCAGATCCTCCTTTTGTATAGCCATGGGACGAACCTCGTAGTCGGTAATCTGCCCTTCATAAACCAGATCCCCGTTTTCGGCTTCTTCCTTCAGGGAAGTCTGCCGCAGCAGCTTTTCCTTCAGTTTCTCCGTAAAATCGGCGCTCAGGGTGGGATTCACCAACCGGGCACGATTGGGGAAATAATAAACCGAATAGGTTTTTACATCCGCAGATATGTTCGCTCCCGTGAAACTATAATTGATTTTACACGAATTCAGCCCGATTACCGGAACAAGGATTACGGCAAAAAACCACACCAAAAACAGTTTAATCTTACCCTTCATGGTTCAGTCGTTAATACTGTACTCTTTGATTTTCCTGTAGAGTGTCCGCTCCGAAATGCCCAGTTCCCTGGCAGCTAGTTTACGCTTTCCGTTGTGTTTTTCCAGCGCCTTCCTGATCATTTCAATCTCTTTTTCCTCAAGCGAAAGTGATTCCTCCACAAACTCTTCCGTATCGAGTATATTCTCCTTCTCATACGGATCAATCTTAATCGGCGTCACTGGTTTCTTTTCAGTCACCAATTCAATATCGTCGTGATAAAGCTTCCGGATAATATGAGCATGATTTTCAGCTACCTCATCGCCGCCGCGGTCATGCAGCATGTCAAAGACCAGTTTTTTCAGGTCATTTATATCCTTCTTCATGTCGAAGAGAACCTGGTATAAGATTTCGCGTTCACTCGAAAAGGTTTTATCCCCACCCGGCTGGACCAGGGCAGGCAGGTTGGTCCGGTTATCCTGCGGAAGATAACGGCTGAGGATGGCTGCAGAGATATCCCGGTTATGTTCAATAATTGAAATCTGCTCCGTGATATTTTTCAGTTGCCGCACATTTCCCGGCCACGGGTAGTTTGTAAGCAGCAGTTTGGCATCATCCTCAAGCCGGATGGGAGGCATCCGGTATTTTTCGGCAAAATCGGATGCAAATTTCCGGAAAAGCAGGTTGACATCCTCCTTTCTGTTCCGTAAGGGCTGAATCAGGATGGGAACCGTATTGAGTCTATAGTAAAGATCTTCACGAAATCTGTCATTCTGAATAGCCAGGGGCAGGTTGGTATTGGTAGCTGCAATGACCCGCACATTGGTTTTCATCACTTTGGAGGAACCCACTTTGATAAACTCACCGGCTTCAAGTACCCTGAGTAACCGGACCTGGGTCGATAACGGTAATTCGCCGATTTCATCTAAAAAGATGGTTCCGCCGTCAGCCTCTTCGAAATATCCTTTGCGGTCGGCCAGCGCCCCCGTGAAAGCCCCCTTCTCATGCCCGAACAACTCCGAATCGATGGTTCCTTCAGGAATGGCTCCACAATTGACGGCAATATATTTTCCATGCTTTCGCACCGAATGCTGATGGATGATCTGGGGAAAGATCTCTTTACCTGT
>CAZLDP010000266.1:0-4437 GCA_964558145.1 uncultured Prolixibacteraceae bacterium
TCTCAATGGAATGCCGGCGCCAAACATGGCTGCCGGGCCTGCTTTGAGCAGCGGATAACCAGTTCTGCGCCAGTCGAACCAGGGTTCAATGGTCAGCCAACCGGCAATCCACTTCTGTTCCATGATCCGTTCCAGTTTGTTGGTTGCAGAGGCGTAACTTACCGCGGAATTACTGTAATAGTTGTTAAAATTGAATCCGTTTTTACCGTCTGTTATACCCCACCGGGAGAAAGAAGCCTGTATTGCTTTTTTATAATGCTCTTCCGCGGTACCTGATACGGAGAATCCTCCTTTAAGGATAGCCTCAGCCAATAAAAATTCCACTTCGGGATACATCATAATTTCAATGCGCCGGTAGGTATCTTTATCAGCCCTGTACCTGTCGTGAATAACAGAAACAAACGGATCCTTCTCCGATTCATAAACGGTGGTGTTTTCTCCGTAATTATAGGTAGCCAGATTTATAATTTCCAGGCCCGCCGGCATTCCTGCATAAAGCGCCGTATCGACATCGGTCCTTGTGGTCGGCCGGTAAGTTACCGTATAGTTATCCCCGAACATGTTGGTGATTTTCTTTTCTGTGGGAACAGTGACATTGTAGTCCCATTTGATCTGTACCGGATTCACCCAACGATATAACCTCGGATCATTCAGCGATTTCAGCTTATTGACAATGGTGGCACACGGTTTTTGATTGAAAGCAGGTTTTTTGTAGGAAAGAGGTCCGCCGGGAGCAGCATTGTCAGCATTGGTTCCCAGATAGGAAATGATGGCATCGTCGCTGTTGCCTGTAAATGCTTTTGGGGCTGCATTGTTGAATTCTGAAACGATGTCGATGCCCAGGTCTGACATGTCGGTTTTTTTGTCGTATACCCTCATACAGTATCTTAAACGCAACGAGTTGACCAGCTTCAACCATTTGGCGGAATTTCCGCCATAAACCACATCGGCAGATGCACTGATAGTGAATTTTGAAATATCAGATGAAGAGAGGAGTTCATCAGCTTTCTTCAGATCCTGGAGAACCCCTTGGTAAATATATTTCTGTTCATCGTATTTCGGGAAATAGAGTTCTTCACTGGCCTGCAGACTTTCAGAATAGGGTGCATCCCCGAAAAGGTCAGTGATCAGACCGAAAATCTGGGCTCTCAAGGTCAGGGCAATGGCTTCAAAGAATTTGTTCCCATCGGCCTGTGCATTTTTATATATTATATTGATATTCCTCAGATAGGAATAGTACCCTGACCAGCTTCCCTTAGACCAGTCGTAAAGGTTTACTTCCCAGGCACTTTCATTGGTTCCGCATTGCATATACTGCAAAAGTCCGGTGATTTCACGGGAATCATAGAATCCCAGGTTGGTGAAGGTTTTGCCGATATCCACCAGAAGATAGGTGAGAATAAAGTTGGACGATACATTTTCAGGATTGTTGGGATCTACATTCATCTCTTCGAGGTCAAGACAGGATAACATCGGTATGAAAAGAACCAATATCAAAACCAGCGATATTTTTTTCAGCGTATTCATAATCGGTTTCAATTTTAAAATTCAAGATTTAATTTTACCCCCAGGGTACCGGTCCACGGCATACAGTTATAGTATTCCACCCCCTGGGTCCAGGCTCCGTTGTTTGGTTTGAAAGCCCTTTCAGGATCAACGTTGTTTTTCTCTTTTGTCCATTCAAACATATTGGCTGCAATGACGGATATGGAAGAAGCAAACAAGCCTATTTTGTCGTTGAAGCTTTTGGGGATCCTGTAAGTCAGGGCTACTTCCCTCAGTTTTACAAAAGTCGCATCATAGGTATTTCTATGCGGAAAAGGACGGTTTGCATAGCGTATCGCATTGAAAGGATCCAGCCATTTGGTGGTTGTTCCGCCGAGGTTTTCAACATAAGTTTTGACCCCGTTGACGACCACTTCGCGGACACCTACGTTAAAGCAGGCATCCTGGTTAAGAACCCCAAGTTGTGTAACACGGTTTGCACCGCTGGTTCCCGGCCAGGGGAAACCACCGTATTCAGCGGTCCGGCCACCTACAGCTTCCCCGAAGAAATATTCCGGATTTTCCTTAACCTGCTCTTCAATAGGCCTAGACCTGTCATAAGGAATGCCTGAAAAAGTATCTTCTCTCTGACCGTTGTTCTGCTGGAACATCATTGTCTTCGAATAATACTCCCCTCCCTGATTCCAGTCAATATTGGCATACAAGCTGAATGGACCCCAACTGACCGAAGGCTGGATTCCCAGCGTAAAATCGGGATTTGAGTTGCCGATCTTTACCCGGTGATCCGGATTGTTGTCGATCTGGTATTTACCATCGACGGTAAGCAGCGGATACCCGTAATAAGGAGAAGATTTGTCACTGACGGTAAGCATGGGCTGTTCCCAGAAATCTCCGATCAGTCCGCCTTCATACGTCATGAACATGCATCCGTCGGTATTGTTGAACAAGAAGTTGGTCATCCCTTCTGCCAGCTGTTTAAGCCGGGTTTGATTTCGGGTGAAATTGAAATTCATATCCCAACGGAATTTCCCTGAAATTACAGGAGTGGTTGTCAGTCCGATTTCCCATCCCCTGCTTTCGATAAGACCTGTATTGATCAATTTGCTGGTGGCCCCTGATTCTACAGGCAATGTAATGCTCAGTACCTGATTGGCATTTTCAACCACATACCAGGTAGCATCCAGACCCAACCGGTTGTTGAAGAATTTCAGGTCGACCCCGATTTCCTTTGAGGTGGCCTCCTCAGGTACCAGGTTCGGGTTTCTCAGAGTTCCCCCCATGTATATTCTTTTTACCGCTCCCCAATCAGTCCCGATGGTGAAATACTGATTAAGGCTGTAAGGATTTGTATCATTCCCTACCTGGGCAATACCTCCGCGGAGTTTTGCAAAGGTAATCCATTCCGGCATGGTCAGGATCTCCGAAACCAGAACGCTCAGCGATGCTGACGGATAAAAATAGGAACGGTTGTCGACGGGCAATGTACTTGACCAATCGTTCCTGGCGGTAAGGTCCAGGAAAACCATGTCGTTAAAACCAAAGGAAGCCATCCCATAAACACTGTATATGGCTTTTTCGGACCAGGAACTGTTGTAAGTCACATCCCCGGCCACTCCGTTGGAAATGCTGTAAACTTCCGGAATGGTAAGCTGTGCTGCTTCATTGTTCAGGTTTTTCCCGTAACTGTACATTCTGTTACCGGCCACAAAAGCATCCAGGCTCCATTTTTCACCCAGATTTTTCTTGTATCCCAGGTTCAGTTCCATGTTGGTTTCTTTCCTGTAGATGTCTTCAATTAAGTAACCACCGTTTACCTGTCCGTAAGTGCTGAATGCCTTCTTAGATTCCCTCCCTTCGGTAAAGGCATCCCTCATGAAACGCCCGGTGAGGGTCAAAGCATCGGTGAATTTATAGTCAAACTGCAGCTTTGTTGCAAAACGGTCCCTCCGGAAGGCATTGGTGTTTTCGTAGGCCAGGAAATAAGGGTTGTTTTGCTTTTCCTTTTGTTTATACTGAAGAATACCCTCCTGTCCCACGATCCAATAATCCTTTAACTTGCTGACATCGACTTGTGCCCCCATTTCATAAAGACTGCGCACGATGTCGTTCCGATCGTCACCCTCAATGTTGGGACGGTTGTCAGAACTCGATTCCACCCAGGTGATGTTGGCTGAAACTGTTAATTTCTCTGTAAGATTATACCCTGCGTTGAGCGATATGGTTGAACGATTCAGGTTGGTATTGGGAATAATCCCGGTATTCCGCATATCTCCGGCCGAAAGGCGGAAGAATCCCAGATCGTTGTTGCCATTGACCGAAACATTGTTGGTTGTGCTGAAACCCTCCCTGAAAAAATCCCTGAAACGTTCAGGATGGGAAACCAGCGGAACCGCCTCCCTGTTGCTGTCCCATTGAACCCATTTTTCACCTATATCCAACTGAGCTCCCCAGCTTTCGTTTTCACTCTCCTCCAGTTTGTGGGCTCCCAGTTTCCCGGAACCGAACTTCATCTGAATCGGCATATAACGGTAAGGGATTTCCACTACATTCGCTGAACTTAACGATACTCCAATCCCTTTCCTTCCTTTTGCCCCCGTCCGGGTAGTGATCAAAACCACCCCGTTACCTGCCCGTGAACCGTAAAGTGCCGCAGCACTGGCCCCCTTCAGGACTGACACGCTTTCAATATCTTCGGGATTAATGTCACTGATGGCATTCCCGAAGTCAGCCCCTTTGAAACTGTTGTTCCGCTGATTTTTCATCGGAATACCATCCACGACGAAAAGTGGCTGGTTGTCGTTGTTCAGCGACTTGGCTCCACGGATGATCATGTTCACCGTTCCCCCGGAGGTGCCATCCATCTGGTTGATCCTTACCCCAGCCACCTTTCCTGCCAATGCATTGAGTACGCTGGACTGGCCCGTTTCAGTA
>CAZLDP010000267.1:0-4434 GCA_964558145.1 uncultured Prolixibacteraceae bacterium
ACGGGAATGATGGAATTAGCCCGTAAGGGAATCTTCCACCCCAATATGTTTGCCTTCTCTGAGATCATGGTCGTTTTTCTGGCTGTGATGATTACCGATGTCATCCTGCTCGACACCTTCAACTCACTGGGATTACCCACCTCCACCACCGTGTCGCTTGTGTTTGAACTGCTGGGTTCGGCTGTAGCTGTATCGCTTGTGAAAATCAAAAACCTGGGGGGCGCTTTTACCGATCTGGGTCAATATGTCAATACGGAAAAAGCCCTTGCCATCATTTCCGGGATCCTGGTTTCCATTATTATCGCATTTTCATTCGGGACACTGATCCAGTATCTGGCCCGTCTGGTATTTACCTTTAAGTACCACAGGAAACTGAAATACCTGGGTTCTGTTTTCGGTGGCCTTGCCATTACGCTGATCAGCTATTTTATTTTGATCAAGGGGATCGACGGCAGTTCATTTGCTTCAATTCCTGTGGGGCGCCCGGCTGTTTCCTTGAGCGACTGGATCGGATCGCATTCCGGCTTGTTGCTGCTGTTCAGTCTGGTCATCTGGATCGTGCTGCTTCAGATTTTGTATTGGCTTTTTAAAGTTGATATCTTGAAAATTGTGGTGCTGGCAGGTACTTTTGCCCTTGCTCTGGCTTTTGCGGGGAACGACCTGGTCAATTTCATCGGGGTGCCCATGGCAGGATATAATTCATACCTGGCCTGGCAGGCATCAGGCGGTGTGGCTCCCGATGAATTTAAAATGGATATGCTGCTCGGAGAGGTGGAGACACCCTTTATTTTCCTGGCCTTGGCCGGTTTGGTAATGATCATCACTTTGATTACCAGCAAAAAAGCCCAGGCAGTGATTCAGACCGGGATTAATCTTGGCCGCCAATCCGAAGGAGTGGAGCAATTCGGGTCGTCGGCCATTGCAAGGGCTGTAGTCAGAAATTCCGTCAGGCTTAATAAAAAGGTTAAAAAACGACTGCCCAATAAGGTGAATGAGTTCATCATGAATCGTTTTGTGCCGGTCGACCTGGACGATGATCCCAATGCGCCTGCCTTTGACAAACTGCGCGCTTCCATCAACCTGGTCGTGGCCAGCAGTCTGATCGCCTTTGGGACATCCCTAAAATTGCCGCTTTCAACAACCTATGTCACTTTCATGGTGGCGATGGGTTCTTCTTTAGCCGACCGGGCCTGGGGACGTGAAAGCGCCGTGTACCGGGTTTCGGGAGTTTTTGCAGTCGTGGGAGGATGGTTCCCTACGGCCGTCATCGCTTTTACCGTAAGCGCCCTCATGGCATGGATCATCAGCGCGGGAGGCATACCTGTGATCGCCGGCCTGATCCTTCTGGCCATCTTCCTGGTGATCCGTACCCATATCATTTTCCGCAGGCGCAATCGCAAAATGCCCGAAGAGGAAGAAATGATCAACGAGGTGGATGAAGCCTCCCGAAGGATAGAAAAATGTACCAGCCAGGTGGTCAAAACCATCCTTGCTTCCAACAAAATATTTTCGTTTGCCCTTGAAAGTTCCCTCCGGGAGGATGTGGGCCACATGCGGGAAGCCATGGAAATGAACAACCAACTGAATGCAAAAACCAAAAAACAAAAGAGCAAAATCATCCAGACCATCTCCAAAATGAAACGGGTCGACGTGGATGCCGGGTATTTTTATATTCAGGTAATTGACTATCAGCGTGAAATTGCCCATTCCCTCAATTTTTTGGTTGAACCCCTTAAGGAACATCTCGAAAATCAGCATAAGACTTTTACCGAATCACAGGACAAAGATATCAGGCGCCTCATATCGGAAGTGGATGAGTTTTTCAACCTGGCCCTCTATATCGTCAAGGAAGGCAAGTTTGATTCAATCGATGACCTGGTCGCCCAGCGAATGAGAATCGCCGCCACACTCTATGAAATTGAAAAGGACCAAGTGAAACGGATCAAGGAGAGAGAGGTCAACACCCGTAATTCACTGCTTTTCTTTAAAGCGCTGGCGGAAACGAAAAATATGCTGCTTCATTCGGTAAACCTGATCAAATCATACCGCGATTTCATGCTGGCAAATGAAAAGTCGGTCTGATTTTTGCTTTTCATTCTGAAAATTCTAAAATTCAAAAGGAGGTTCTCAGTAAACTGTTTTTTCAGCCCGGTTCACAGAAAATTTTTGTGCCTGGTGTTCCGGATGCATCAAATGTGCTATTTTAGTATTATCTCTTTAAAACAGAATTAAATAGTGAAAAATGAAAAAAGTAGCGTTGATTTCTATCCTTATGTTATGGGTCGTAGCCGGTTTTGCCCAGAATGCAGATGCCATATCAGGAATCTGGTGGAATGACAAAAAAACAACCAAGATAAAGATTGAGAAGAAGGATGGAAAGTACATCGGAACCATTGTATACATTGCTCCCGAGAAATATGTGAACGGTAAACCTCCCGTGGATGACAAGAATCCTGATCCGGCTTTTCACAACCGTTCCCTGATAGGTCTTCAAATTCTTTCAGGATTTGTCTACAATGGATCCAAAAAAGAATGGGCAGAAGGAAGGATCTACGATCCGGAGTCGGGTAAGACGTACGATTGTTTTGCCAGAATGAACGGGGAGGTGTTGAAGCTGAAAGGTTTTGTGGCCGGCATGCGTTGGCTTGGTCGTGAAACGGAATGGTACAAAGCTACCCCCTGACTGGGCTTACGCCGACACCTGTACCCTGAATCCTTCAGACTCGACCCAGCGGGCAATTTTCTTTAACTGAAGCAGCGAAACCTTCTCTAATGTTTCTACAGGCGTATCGCGTGCAATGGTATAGATCATCACCATGGAAGGTTTGATTTTCTTAAGCAGATCAATCCAGGCTTCGATTTCGTGAGGCAGGGTGTTGTCTAACGCCTTTCCCTGATAGCTTCCCCTGATGAACATGGTCTGGATGGTCACGTGGCCTTCAAAGGCCATCAACTGTTGGACCACTTTTCTCAGGCTGAAGTGGCTGTGGGGGCAATTCATCAGCCGGATGGTTTCTTCAAAAGCAGAATCCAGTTTCTGGATGTTGTCGTCAATTCTGAGGAGCGCCGAAAAAACTTCCGGACGGTGGAGCATGGTTGCATTGGAAAGTACAGCGATACGGGCTGCCGGAGCCCAAAGGTCACGCAATTCCAGAGTGTCGTCGATAATTCCGTCAAAATCAGGATGAAGGGTGGGTTCTCCATTCCCCGCGAAGGTGATCACATCGGGAAGCCTTTCTTCCACTGCCATTACCCGCAGTTTCTTATCGAGTTCCGATTTCACCTCCTTCCGGGAGGGTAATTCTCTGTTTTGACTTCCCCGGCGGGGATTCCTGCCGCATTCACAATAGATGCAATCGAACGAACAGACCTTGGAGTCTCCGGGACACAGATTGATGCCCAGCGATATTCCCAGTCTGCGGCTGATGACGGGACCAAAAACTATTTTGTCAAAAAGAAAAGTGGCCATATGCAAAATTGCGGTGCAAAGATAGCAAAGATCAGACGAGTCGGATTGCCCGGCTTCCGGAAGTAAGCCTGGGGTTTTCCGGATCTACGCCGGTGATCAGGACGATACCCGGTTTTTTCCCCACTTCCAGACTTCCTACCTTGTCGTCGCATTGCAATGCCTTTGCGCCGTTCAGGCATCCCCAGGCCAGCAGTTCCTCAAACGGAATTTCCGGAAAATTCAGATGCAAGGTTTTCATCTCTTCAAAGATGGAAAGGGTTTTGTTGGAAGCAAGACTGTCGGTACCAAGGCATATCGGGATTTTCCCGGTCCTGAATAGTTCTACGGGGGGAAGCTGGTTTTCGATGGAGAGGTTGGAGTTGGGGCACAACACCAGCCAGGTGTTGGGATTAGGCCTCAACTGATGAATCATACGGAGGTCCTCTTCTGATGTAAAAGTATTGTGCACCAGCAGGAGTGGTTTTTCAGCAGGTAATTTGAGGAGACAGGATGCAGGCGGATTATGGCTCGGAGGGCGCCAGTGCGACGTGTCAAATCCCAGGTTGTGTTGCAGGTGTTCCAGAAGGGGCCCAGTACCGTCCGTGTAAAACCGGTTTTCGGAGTCACTCTCCTGGTTGTGCATGGAAAGGATTGCGCTTTCCTCCCTGCTCAGGCCGGCGATCATCGCGAAAAGCCGGTCACTCACCGAATAGGGGGAATGGGGAACGATCGAGGCCGGCAGTCTCAACTTGTCAAAGGTGTGTTTGACCTGTAATGCTGACGCCATTGCTTTTTCTGCCCTTGAGGGGTGAAAACCGAAAACTTCCACAAATGTGTACCAGACAATGGGGCTGTTTATTTTGAGGGGGGCGGTCAGAGAATTGTTGGAGATATCACCGGCGGCAACCGTTCCGGCAAGTACCATCTCCTGTTCGGCCTCTGCGACGGCACGTCGAATCTCCTCCGCGGATACGTCTCTCCTGCGG
>CAZLDP010000268.1:0-4424 GCA_964558145.1 uncultured Prolixibacteraceae bacterium
GCTTACACCTGTTGCCAAGGGAAGAGGCTACCGCATCACTCCCCTCAGGAAATGCAATGGTGTCTTTTTTCCCGTGCAACAAGAGCAGGGGCAAACCCAATGTACCGGAGTTTTCAAGAACAAACCGGTTAACACCCAACATGACTTTTCCAAAACCAAGGGTCATTTTATCATGCACCAATGGGTCAGCCTCGTAATTACTGACCTCTTGGCGGTCCCGCGAAATGGCATTTCCATCCAAACCGCTGGAAATCGCCAAAGAAGGAAAGATAAATCCCAGAATTTTTGCCGCCGCCACTTTAAGAGGCTGATTTTCAAGCGAATTCCGCAATCCCGGACTGGCAGAAATCACTCCTTTAAGGCCTGTCCCCTTTTTCAAACCGTAATAAAGCGCCAGAATGCCGCCCAGACTGTGCCCGTAAAGGATCAGGGGAATTCCCGGATACCGCTGACCCGCTTGATCGAGGTATTGACTTATATCGCTGAGGATAGACTCTGCCGAAGGGAGATGTCCCCGTTTTCCTCCCGAAAGTCCATGACCCCGCATATCAGGGGCCCAAAAGGCCATGTTCGCCTTGCAAAAGGCTTCAGCCACCTTGCCATAACGGGCCCCGTGCTCCCCGATTCCATGAACCAGGCAAACCACTGCCTCCGGAGTAACTCCTTCAGGCTCCCAACCCCGGGCATGAATCGCAATTCTATCTGAGCTCTCCCACCCGGTTTCATAATACACCAATCCCATATCCTTCAATATTATCTTATTTCAACAAATATAAACATTTGAGTATTGTTTCTGACCGGAAGGCTTCCGAAAAACGATCATTAACACCATGATCATTTATGCTGAACAATCCCCTGACTCATACATGAAACATTTCCGTGGAGGATAAATTTTATCTTTCCCCCAATAACCCGGCACAAGAAATTATCTTTGCACTTTTCAAACCGGTTTACATGTCGCCCAATAATATGCCTGTCACGCTGGGAACTGAGAACATCGGAAAGTTGTTGCTTCAGTATGCCATTCCCTCGGTGATCGCGATGACAGCCTCTTCGGTTTATCACATCACTGCGAGCGCCTTTATCGGGCAGGGGGTAGGGCCACTGGCCATCTCCGGGCTGGCTATCACCTTCCCCCTGATGAACCTGGCTGCGGCCTTCGGTTCCCTGGTGGGGGCCGGAGCGGCCATTCTGATGTCGCTGCGACTGGGACAGAAGGATTACTCCTCGGCCAACGACATTCTGGGAAATGTCTTCATGCTCAACCTGATTTTCGGTCTCTCCTACACGGTGGTCATTATGCTTTTTCTGGATCCCATCCTTTTCTTTTTCGGAGCCAGCGCCGAAACGATCCCCTATGCCCGTGACTATATGGTTGTCATCACTTTGGCGAATGTGGTCACCCACCTCTATTTCGGACTGAATGCCCTTCTGAGGGCTACGGGAAATCCCCGTCTTTCCATGATGACCACCCTCTTGTCGGTGGTGATCAACATCGTACTTACGCCCCTCTTCATCTATGGCTTCGGATGGGGAATCCGCGGGGCGGCCCTGGCCACCGTCATCTCCCAGACCGCCATGCTGGCTTGGCAAATTCACTATTTCAGCAACAAAAAGAATTATATCCGCCTTCAGAAAGGCATTTTCCGCCTGAAACGAAAGATTGTCCTGGACTCGCTTTCGATCGGGATGGCACCTTTCCTGATGAATGCCGCATCCAGCCTGATCATCATCGTAATCAACCGCAGCCTGGTCCTCCACGGGGGCGACTTGGCCGTGGGAGCTTACGGTATCGTCAACCGGGTAATGCCCCTCTTCGGAATGATCGTGATGGGCCTCAACCAGGGAATGCAGCCCATAGCAGGATTTAACTTCGGAGCTAAACAATACGACAGGGTCAGCCGGGTCCTCCGACTCACCACCCTGCTGGCTGTCGGCATCATGTCGGTGAGTTTGCTTATCGGACAATTCCTGCCCGGAGCAGTCTCCTCCCTTTTTACCCATGATCCCGAACTCAGGGAAATCATTGTTCCTGCACTGAGGATTGTCGTCATCTTCGCTCCCCTGGCCGGCTTCCAGATGGTAGCCTCCAATTTCTTCCAGAGCATCGGTATGGCCCCGAAAGCCATCTACCTCTCCCTAACCCGCCAGATCATCTTCCTTCTCCCCCTCCTGCTGATCCTCCCCTCCTTCTTCGGGATCAACGGAGTTTGGTACAGTTTGCCCGCTGCTGACCTGCTCTCAGCGGCCAACGCACTGATCCTGCTGACCATCCACTACAGGAAACTCAACCGGAATCAAATATCTTTGAACAACTAACCTATTGCGCCATGACAGAAAAATTCACTCTCACCATCGGGAGACAACTGGGAAGCGGAGGAAGGGAAATCGGTAAAAAAATAGCCGAAAACCTGGGCATCTCCTTTTATGACAAGGAATTGCTGCAGATCGCCTCACGTGAAAGCGGACTGGGGAAAGAGTTATTTGAGGAGATAGATGAAAAGAAAAGCCACAGCATCTTCGGCGGATCCCTTAACCTAGGAAGTTCTTTTTCCGATCTATTCTATACAGGCTACTACCTGAGCAATGAAACCCTTTTCAAGATCCAAAGCGATGTCATCCGGAAACTTGCAGAGAAGGAATCGTGCCTCTTTTTAGGACGATGCGCCGATTATGTCCTCCAAGAGATCCCCCGCTGCCTGAATATCTTCATTAGCGCTGACCTGGAAGACCGGGTCAGACGGACAGCGGCGCTGAGACAGGTTAAAGTGGCCAAAGCCCGCGAAATCGTCACCCGAACCGACAAAAAAAGGGCTGAATATTACCGCTTTTACAGTAATAAAACCTGGGGAGCGGCAGAGTCATACCACCTCTGCATCAACTCCTCGGTTCTCGGAATAGACCAGACCGTTGCATTTATACTGGAGTTTGCAAGTAAAAAATTCAACCTTTGATGAAAGAAAAACAGGGAAACAGGCCGGACAGAAAACAACCTGATCAAACTCATTTACACCTCCGTGATGGGTACTGGACTATTGCTTTTCACCCTTACCGGGTTCTGGCTCTGGCAGGGCCCCAAACAGCTAAGAAAAAATGAAAGAGTCAGCCGCTGAGAAACCGTTACTCCCACTTCCTGTCCATAAGCAAAACAGCTTGCCGGTATCCATTCTCAAAAGAAATCCGCAAGGATGATTTCTGAAAATCACTTTCAGGTAATTCCCCATCGGGAGCTAAAAGATTATTCCCCTTTTTCAAAAATGAAAAGCTCCTCGATAGGCACTTGAAAAAGGGAGGCCAAGTCGTAAGCCAGTTTCAGGGAAGGGTTATACTTGTTTTTCTCGAGAAAGAGAATGGTTTCACGCCTCACCTTCACCTTTTGGGCAAGTTCCTCCTGGGTCATGTTATACCTTGCCCTGAATTCCTTAATCCTGTTATTCATCCCTGATTCCACTCCGGCTGACGAACAACCAAACCACTCCAAAAGTAACCGCCATAGCCAGAATCCCGGTACTCATCCACTGCTCCGCATCCAGAGTGACCCGGTCTTTAAAATAAATCATGAATACCCAGATAAACAATGAGATATAGTACGAAAGCGCTGCCGTTTTCTGAAGAACTTTCCTGGATAATTCATCCTCAGCAGGTTCGCCACGCTTCAAGCTCCCCAACCTGTTCACCCCCAGAAACAGGGCAAAACCCACTATCACCAGAATAACCCCTGACTGCACCAACTCCACAGGATCAAAACTCGCTGGCGTTCTCGTCAGCCACAAGGCAACGGAACCCAAGATCAGTACAACAACAATCAATGAAAGAACAATTCGTTTCATAACTAATTTAGTTAAATAATTCTAACACAAAGTTAGAAATATATAACATTCATGCAACAAATTATGTTCTATAACACATTTTTGGATCGACAGATCACCCATTCGCCAACAACCTACAGTTGGGCGAACACATATTGCGGCACTCCGGGGGTTTCTGAAACATCACTTTGGGCACATGCCGTCAATGGAAAAAAATCAGCCTAAGCCTACGGAGTGGGCGTTTCCATCTCCTCAAACTCCAGTTCGATGCCCCCGGTCCAATTTGCAATCAGGTTATAGATGAGACAACTGATGGCGGTCATTATAAAACCCACCAAGACATAGAGGAAAGGCAGGAAAAAGAAGAAAACCCCGCCGAAACCAGGGAAACCTCCCGGCATCAACCCGCTTTTTCCCAGGAAGGAGAAGATTAATCCCATCGGGATCATAAAGACCAACATCACACAAAAGAGGATAACGGCAGCCACCCACGAGGTCTGCAAAACACTGAACCGTTTGATTCTACGTTTCATAGCTCTGATTATTTAGTTAACACAAATAAAACTTGAATATTCCCGGCTGATAAAGCTGGTTCTCAGCACACCGGATTTATTA
>CAZLDP010000269.1:0-4417 GCA_964558145.1 uncultured Prolixibacteraceae bacterium
TCCGGGAAGGGGTGTCGAAAGTGATCAGAGAGGAGGCCTACAGAGAAACCTTGATCAGCAAAGGACTTCAGAATGTGGAGCGTTTCCGTGTGGAAAAGATAGCCGCCGGATATCTTGAAGTCTATAATAATATTTAATCTTGTCTACGAATTACACAAATTCACACGAATTCAAATTTTTTATCCACAAATCCTCCATAAAAGGTATAATTAGTTTGTTTTTTAATTTGTGAAAATTCGTGTAATTGGTGGACATTAAAAATATTCAATTCGTGGATACGATCTTAGTATTCATAGACTGGTATTTGCCGGGGACGAATGCCGGCGGACCGGTGCGGTCGGTAGCCAACGTGGTGGACCACCTGGGCGGGGAATTCCATTTCAGCATCATCACCCGGAACAATGATTACTGTTCCATGGAACCCTATCCTGGGATTGCCCCCGACGGGTGGACGGCGCTGAACGATCACACCCGGGTCTGCTATCTCTCCCCCGGAAAAGTTTCTTGCCAAAACCTGCGGAAGCTGATCAGAGATACCTCTTTTGATGTGGCATGGATCAACGGGATCTATTCATGGAGCTTTTCCATCCTTCCCCTGTTCCTGCTGAAAAGGTCAAGAAAGAGAATCGTTGTATCCTCTCGCGGTATGATGAACCGGCAGGCATTCACCTCTGGAAAGCTTAAAAAAAAGTTCTTCATAACCCTGGCCCGCTGGTCGGGACTCTACAAAGGGGTGAAGTTTCACGCCACCAACGAGGATGAAAAGAAAAATATCCTGCAGCAACTGGGGAAAGATGCACAGGTAATCGTTGCCCCGAATTTACCAACGAAATTAAGCAGGAAGAGTGAAGAAAGTAGTAAGGAATATGAAGTAGGGAGAGAAGGAAATCTGCAATCCGATAAACAAAAATCTCCCGGTTCATTGAAACTTCTCTCCATTGCCCGCATCTCCCCGGAAAAAGGGACGCTGCATGCTTTGCATCTTCTGAAAGGATTTAAGAAGGGGAACATTCAATTTGACCTGTACGGACCGGTTTACAACGAGTCGTACTGGGAAGCGTGCCGGGAGGTCATCGCCTCCCTTCCCTCCAATGTCACCTTTGCCTGGCATGGACCGGCCGGCGGGGAGCAAATCAGGAAGGCGCTTTCGGACGCTCACTTCCTGTTGATGCTCTCCGAGGGCGAGAATTTCGGCCACTCCATCCTGGAAGCGTTGTCGGAAGGTGTGCCAGTAATCATCTCCGACCGCACCCCCTGGCGAAACCTGGAAGACAAAAAAGCCGGCTTTGACCTTCCCCTGGAGGACCGCCCTGCTTTCGTCAGGACCCTTGACCGGGCGCTGGCCATGGATGGATCTGAATGGCAGGAATGGTCGGCAGGCGCCTCAGCCCTCGCTTTTGAATATGCAGACAATGAATCCAATGTGGAAGCCAGCAGGAAAATGTTAAGTGAAAAGTGAAAAGATAATCCACGAATTGCACGAATTGACACGAATTTTTCTATCCACAAATGGCACAAATCCTGCACAAACAGACACAAATGGAAATTTCTTTTTTATTCGTGTGAATTTGTGTGAATTCGTGGACAAAAGAATTTTTGTGGACTGACAACCATGACAACCGGCAACCAACAACCATGACAACCATGACAACTGACCTTTCAAAGTTTGACAACTCCTGGTATCATCCCGGACCACTGTGGAAACGAGCGCTCTGGTACCTGATAAATGAATTGTTCATCCGGTGTCGAATGATCCCTTTCTCCGGGCTGAAGGTTTTGCTGCTTCGCCTCTTCGGGGCGAAGGTGGGCAATGGAGTGGTCATCAAACCGGGAGTCAGCATCAAATATCCCTGGAAGCTGACCATCGGGGATCGCTGCTGGATCGGTGAAGGAGTGCAGATCGACAACCTGGCGCAGGTGACCATCGGGAACAACGTCTGCCTCTCCCAGGGAGCGATGCTCCAGTGCGGGAACCACAACTACAGGAAATCCACGTTCGATCTGATCATTGGGGGGATCACCCTGGAAGAGGGGGTCTGGATCGGCGCTAAAAGTGTGGTCTGTCCGGGGGTTACATGCCGCTCCCATGCGGTCCTCACTGTGGGATCGGTAGCCACCAAAGATCTGGAAGCATGGTCCGTTTTCCAGGGAAATCCTGCGGTGAAAATTAAAGAACGTCTCTTTGAGAAAGAAGAAATAAGCAGGGAGTAGGCAGTAAGTAGCCGGAGTATGAAAGAAAGAGGTCGAAACACAACAAATACGAGTGAATACAAGGGATTCAGTCTGACTGATTCTCAGGGTGAAGCGTTCGGAACCACCTTTTGGATGGAATTAGCCCTTGGCCATCAACACATCAATTCGGAAGTTTACAATAAGTTCATTCACAGACATGAAGAAGTTTCAAAAACACTAACAGGCATGATAACCCATTCCGAAAAATTGTGCTACTGAAAACTCGCCTGCTACCTACTACTCCTGATTTGTGACATTTAATGCGGTAATAAAGTAAATAGGGAAATAAAACCCTGTTCAACATTCCGTTTTCCGGTGGAAACTATAACTGACTGATTTTCTGATCAAAAGGCTGAAAGCCTTTATCAATCCAGCCCAGGGCAACGCCCTGGGTTAATTGAATGATAAAATACATGATGCGCCCTGAAAGGGCAAATCAATCAGTAAATAAATGCCGTTGATCAAAATCGATCTCATATTCTTTCAGAAACAAAATCAATTCCTCTTCAAACGTCCGCTTTTTGTGATGTTCTTCCTGTTCTTCAATGTACATTTTGGTTTTTTGAACCCATGCGGGACTGACTGAAAACCCGGAATATCCCCCTTGCCAGTAAAATTTCGAATAGTATGGATCAAGTGTCTTTATCCATCTGCTGCTATGACGCTTTATTTCTTCTGTCAATGTAGCCAGACAAACATTTTTGGACATGACACATAAAATATGCACATGATTGTTTGTCCCGTTAATGATAACAGGTATGGAGCCATTGTCTTTTATGATACTTCCGATGTAGGAATAAAGACGGCTTTGGTCAACCTTGCGGATATGAACACAGGAATTCTTGATATGGAAAATTATGTGAACATAAAGTTTGGATAATGATTGAGCCATATTTTAAGTGTTTGAGCTGCCCTTTCAGGGCGAATATATAGAAAAATGAACCATTTTCCCAAGGCGTTGCCTTGGGCTGGTATAAATTGTCCCTTCGGGACGCAATGGAAAACACACCCTCCAAAAAAGAGTTCATGCGATACGAAGCAAAAAATATAAAAATAAATATTTCACTATCAGCCTCTTACAAATCAAATTAGGAAAATAATTAAAAAATGTCACCAGTCAGGAAAATTTAAGTCCACGGATTTACCGCGTAGCGGTTTCTGTAATGCGACGGATTTGAGTTTTTCGATTAATGGCTTGGCATAACCGCTACGCGGTAAACATGTTCTGCTGTCGCATCTTTAAAAACACTGACAGGCATGATAACCCATCCCGAAAAACTCTGCCGCTGATAATTCTCCTACTACCTACTACTCCTTTCCACTTTCCACTTTCAACTTCCATGCTCATTTCCATCATAACAGCTACCCTCAACAACTCCTCCACGATACTGCGCTGTGTGGAGTCGGTGAACAGCCAGTCCTGGCCCAACGTGGAGCACATCATCATCGACGGGGCTTCGACCGACAACACTGTGGAACTGATCCGCAGCGTGCCCAACCGGGTGGTCCATCTGGTGTCTGAACCTGACCGGGGTATTTACGACGCCCTCAACAAAGGCCTGAAAGTCGCTTCCGGCGACGTTATCGGCTTTCTCCATTCCGACGACTGCTTTTTCTCAAACGACTCCCTCCAAATCATTGCTGAAACTTTTTCCGCCGGGGAAACCACCCCGGATGGAATGGAGGGGTGCTACAGCGACCTGCTTTTCATGGGGGGTACCGACCATCTCAAGATTGTGCGGACCTGGAAAAGCAGTCGCTTCGATCCGCGAAACATCCGTTGGGGGTGGACACCTCCTCACCCTTCCCTCTTCCTGCGAAAAGAGGTTTATGAGCAGTTGGGAGGATTTGATCCCTCCTTTGCCATTGCCGGCGATTACGATTTCCAGCTCCGGCTCATGCTCCACCCCGGAATACGGCTGACCTACATTCCTAAGGTCATCACCCGGATGAGCTACGGGGGAAAAAGCACCAGGGGATTGCGCAACCTGGTGACCAAATCCCGGGAGGATCTCCTCGCCCTCCGGAAAAACGTTATTCGCTACCCCCGGCTGGTCCTCCTAGCCAAAATCCTCCGCAAACTCCCCCAATTCTTTTCGTCCACGAATTACACAAATTGACACGAATAAAAAGATTATAGATTATAATGCATTAAGCTATGGAAATGAACGATATGCTTTATAAA
>CAZLDP010000270.1:0-4414 GCA_964558145.1 uncultured Prolixibacteraceae bacterium
CCCTTTATTATGCGGGTGATTGCAACGCGGGAAGCAAAACCATCGCCATCAACCTGCCCAATGATGAAAAGGTGCAAGCAGCTAAGGGAAGCCGGAAACTGCAGCTCAAAAATTCCATGCAGGCGAAATTTGACAAGATCCTGGTTCCGATCGCGGAATTGCTGATCGATTCTGCGCAACTGAAACATGTCAGGTTTGACGCCTTTTTCGAGAATACCATGTTTCATGAAGTAGCCCACGGCCTCGGCCCCTCCATGACCCTGGGCCGGCCTGTTTCGGTTCGTATGGCGCTCAAAGATGCCTATACCTCACTCGAAGAAAGCAAAGCAGATATTCTGGGACTGTGGTGTGTCCACCGGTTAAATGAAACGGGTGAATTCCCCGGAAAGGATATGATGGACAACTACGTCACTTTCATGGCCGGAATCTTCCGTTCGGTGAGGTTCGGTGCAGCCTCGGCACACGGGAAGGCCAATATGATCAGGTTTAATTATTTCAAGGAACAGGGAGCTTTTGAAAAAGATTCCGTATCCGGCAAGTATCGTGTCGATTATGAGAAGATGAAGACAGCCATGATTGCCCTTTCTGAAATGGTTCTCCGGATCCAGGGTGACGGAAATTATGAAGAAGCCGCAGCTCTGATAAAGGAAAAAGGGATCATCACCGAGGAACTGCAGAAAGACCTCGACCGGATCTCCTCGGCAGGAATACCCCGCGACATCGTTTTTAACCAGGGACCTTCCGTGCTGGAACTCTGAAACAGGCCCGGGAAACGGTGTAACGTTTAATTAACAGAACCAATTTCACGGACTCCCTATTTTTTCAGGATGTTATTTTCGTTTAAAATAGCTGCGCTTTGCCTTCTGTTACCGTCTCTCTTTTCGGTAACCGGTGTTCTGATTTTCCATTCTCACTGCCGCTGTACGGGAAAGGATTCTGTGGGGTTGTATGTAATGCCCGAAGGCTGTGAATCGTTGCTTGCTTCGCATAAGCACCTTTTTGAACATCATGCCGGAGACCTTAATCCTGCCTGCATGACCGGTCTTTCCCCTTCGGAAAACGAACCTCATAAGGATTGCGGATGCGAATCGCCACAGGTGAAATTCTTTAAACTAAAATCGCAGTTTACCGATGAAAAGGAGGTTGTGATCGTCGGTTTTTTCTCTTGTCACGAATTGGTGTTGATGTATGAACCCTATGTTCCCTTGCTCAACAAACCTGTGCTGCCTGATGCTTTCCGCGATTCACCCCCCAGTATTCCTGAGAAATCGGGTTTGATCCGTTTCATTTGTCAATCTAAAATCCCTGATCTCATTTGATTTAAGCCATTTCATTTTTTAGAGTTGAAATTCTTAAATCATTGACGATGAGATTAAAATTATTGATAATTAGTATGATTTGTCCGTTGATTTCATTCTCCCAGGAAATCAGCGGTGTGGTATCGGGCCTTGATAACGGTAAAATTCTGACTTTGCCCGGAGTGAACATTTACTGGGAGAACTCAGAGAAGGGAACCGTCAGCGACGAAAACGGTTCCTTCACAATCAGACAGGAGAAAGGCCGCCATGTCCTCGTTTTCAGTTTTGTGGGATATGAGACACAGCACCTGCATATCACGGATCAGAACCCGGTTAAAGTCGTTCTCAAACCCAACCTGGAGATAGGAGAGGTCACTGTGGTGGAAAAGGACAGGGGAACCTATTTTTCCACCATCGATCCGATTCAATCTGAAAGAATCGGGGGAGCTGAACTGCACAAGGCTGCCTGCTGTAATCTGGCAGAAAGTTTTGAGACCAATCCGTCGATCGACGTGAGTTACAACGATGCGGTTTCAGGAGCCAAACAGATCAGGTTGTTAGGGCTCGACGGGATCTATTCCCAGTTACAAACCGAAAACATCTCAAATTTCAGGGGCCTTGCCACGGGATTTGGGCTAACCTTTATCCCGGGGCCCTGGATGGAATCGATACAGGTGTCGAAGGGTGCCGCTTCGGTTGTGAACGGCTATGAGTCGGTCACTGGGCAGATCAATGTCTCCTTCAAGAAACCCGACAGCGGGGAGCGGTTGCACCTCAATGCGTTTACCAGCAGTGAAGGAAAAGTGGAATTCAACGGGAACCAGAATTTCCGGTTGTACAAGGATATGGTCACAACCGGCATTTTTGTCCATGCCGAAGATTTTTCATCCCGGATCGACCATAATCACGACGGTTTTCTGGATCATCCCCTGACCCGGCAGGTCCATCTGTTCAATTCCTGGAAGTACAACAACCACAAGGGATTGATGCTTCACGGGTCGTTCAGGTACCTGGCCGACCATCGTGCCGGCGGACAGACCGGGATACAACGGGGGACACCTTCCGCTGAGGACGGACTTTACCGGATAGGGATACGGAATAACCTGGGGGAGGCTGTTTTCAAGGGTGGATATGTCTGGCCTTCGAACCACACTGCCCTGGCGGTTTTATCCTCGTTCGTACGGCATGACCTCGGTTCTTCCTATGGTCTGACCCGTTACGATGCCCTCGAAAACCGTGCCTATGTGGGCCTGGTACTCACCCAGGATCTTGATCCAGAGGCAAAACATGTGATCAATACGGGAGTAAGCTTCTTTTACGATGGCTTTGACGAAGAATTCAACCGGACCGGAAAGAACAGACATGAATCGGTTCCCGGGATTTTTGCAGAATATACCTTCAAACCCTTTGATAAGCTGACCGCTATGGCCGGGTTGAGGTGGGACGACCACAATCTTTTCGGATCCTTTGTCACTCCCCGTGCGCATTTCCGTTATCAGCCCGATCCCCGGCTTACCTTCAGGGCCAGTGCAGGGAAAGGCTACCGGACTGCCAACGTCCTGGCTGAAAACAGCCATCTTTTCAGCAACTCCAGAAATCTGGTGTTCGATGAAGCAGTGTGGGAGGAAGCATGGAATTACGGAATCAGTCTGATTCAGCAATACAAGGTGGCGGAACGTAACCTTTCCATTACGGCTGAATTCTACAGAACCGATTTTGAAAAACAACTGGTTGTGGACCGTGAAACATCGAATACCTCTGTTTTTCTCAAACCTCTCGAAGGCGCCTCTTTTGCCAATAGTTTTCAGGTGGATATCCGGTATCCGGTTATCCGCAACCTGGATGTGACGGTAGCCTGGCGACAAAATGAGGTCAAACAGACCATCGGGGGTAAATTGCTGGAAAAACCCTATACGAGCAGGTACAAGGGGCTTTTTACCTTGAATTACACCACCAACCTGAAAAAGTGGATGTTTGACTATACCCTTCAGTTCAATGGGGGAGGACGATTGCCCACCATTGAAAATGGGGGCAGCAGTTCTGTTTATGCCGGATTACCGGATGAATTCCCTTCCTACACCATCATGAATGCGCAAATTACCCGCTATTTCAGGCATTGGAGCGTGTATGCCGGCGGGGAGAATCTTACCAACTTCAAACAGGATCATCCGGTACTGGGAGCTGACGACCCATTCGGGCCGGGATTCGATGCCACCCATATTTGGGGACCCGTTATGGGAATCAAACTTTATGCAGGAATCAGATATACTTTAAATTTCAAGTAAAATGAAAAGAATCACATTTATCATGGGTTTAATTGCCTTCCTCTCCATGGGATTCCAGGGAAGCGCCAAGAAAAAGAGCACCCAGACAGTTTTCTTTAAAAGTAACATGCATTGTGCGGACTGTGAAAATAAATTGTTTGAAACCCTGCGTTTTGAGAAAGGGGTGAAAGATCTGACAGTCGACCATGTGTCGAATACGGTAAAAGTGGAGTTTGTTACCGGGAAAAGTAGCTCCGGGAAACTGGTCCAGACCATTGAAAAGGCAGGTTATGAGGCGGTTGAGATCACACCGGAGGATTATTCAAAACGGGTGGAGGCAGCCAAATCTAAACCGAAAGTCAAGGGAACGCATTCCCACTGAATAAAATTCACACTTTAAAAAACTAAAAAACCGATGAAAAACAGAATTGCACTGGTCGTGGTGGTGGGGGTCTGCATCATGCAGGTGGCATGTCAGCCCCGCCAGGGCAGATGGAACTCCCTGTTGGAAAAACAGGGAAAATGGAATGCAACGGTAACTCCTTCGACATTTGCCTGGAATGAGGAGGGACTGGTTTGTTCCGGTGAGCCGGGTTACCTGGTATGGGAGGGAGGGAAACCCTATGTTGATTTTGAGCTGGTAGCGGAGATACAAACTGCTCCAGGTTCTTTTGCGCAGATCCTTTTTCATCAGTCTCTTCCGTTCGACTCATCCACAGTGAAGGGATACGGGGTGGTAGTGGCTGGCTCCACCGGTCAGGTTTCGGAACCTGCCCTGGCCATGAAGACGGGGAGTCTTTATGGAGTCAGGAATTTATATTATCCCATGGTGGCCGACGGCGAATGGTTTAC
>CAZLDP010000271.1:0-4405 GCA_964558145.1 uncultured Prolixibacteraceae bacterium
TTTCCTATATTCAAGATTCCTACATGATAACGATAACCCACAGTCGTGAAATACCGCCTTCTTTCGCTGCCTACACTGTTATTAATATTTACACGTTGCATCGGGGAAGCCTCTTTCATAAATTCATGAACAAAGTCTCTGACGGGATATAATTCGGGCTTATCCCCCAGGCGATACCTTTCCAAAGCATAGTCGTTGTATATGGGTTCACGGCCGTTCTGGGTTTCTACCTGGTTGCGCAACATGGCATAATCATATGAAGAAACCATATCCGGAAGCCGGGTAGGCGCTTGCCAGGAGTTTTCTCCTGTAATATCTATGACTGTTTTCCCGGCTTTACCACGACGGGTAGAAATCATGATCACACCGTTAGCGCCCCGTACTCCATAAACGGCAGTTGCCGAAGCATCTTTTAAAATGGATATTGTCTCTATTTCCCTGGGATCGAGTGCTTTAAAATCGCGTTCAACCCCATCAACCACAACCAATGGCTGCTGCCCATTGACTGTGCTGCGGCCACGGATGTAAAACTCCATTGCTTCCCCTCCCGGCACACCGGAACGTTGCAATACGGTAAGACCGGGCAAACGTCCTGCAAGGGCAATTCCAAGATTGGAGGCGGGGGTTTGCTTCAGTCCGGTTGCTTCAATGGTCGATAATGCTGCAACAACGCTCTCTTTTCTTTGCTCCCCATAACCGATAACCACCATTTCCCCCAATTCAGTTACTGACTCTTTCATAGTAACATGGATGGTTTGTCGTCCACCTACAGTAATCTCTTGGTTTTCAAAGCCTATATATGAGAATACCAGTACTGTGTTTGCATCGGGAACGGCAATCATGAACTCTCCTTGTGGATTTGTCGTAGTTCCCTGTGTTGTCCCCTTTATCACAATGGAAACGCCAGGTAAAGGAACGTTGTTCCTGTCAACTACCTTCCCTGTTACAGAAAACTGATTACTCTGACTGGCATATATTGCATAACTTTGCAATACACACAGAAAAAATACCAATAACAATTTTGTCTTCATAATTTAAATTTTCTAAAGGTTGGTTCTTTTTAATTTCATTGGTTTGTTTGTTTTTAATGAATAGAAAATATAACGGTATCTTATTTGCTTAGGATGTAGGAATAGCTTAGTCTGCCCATCGGCATTACACTTCCGGATTTGTAGGAATCCATAATATCAGATGAATTAGTAACTCCCATCGCCACCTTGAAATAAAACCGGTCTTTGTTGGAGAGACCTAAAGCAGTACGAGGAACTGCCAGTTGAATGATATTGTTTCTCAAGACAATTCTGGCATTGCCGCAATTTGTCGCATTAAATCCATTATCGAATTTGTCTACAGAAGCTTTCCCATTTTCAACTTTTCTTCCGATGACATATTCGTAGCTTTCCCAGGTTTTCAATTCCGGATTCCCGGTTCCGATGAAAATGTTCAACCAGTTATTACTACCAGAATAGGTGCTGAATGCATCTTTCCCCTTTAAGTAGAAATAAATATTTTGATCATCGTGAGCCATTCTGATTTCCGCAAGTTTGTTGACAGGCGCAGGTTGGATATAATGGACGGTAAGTGCACCCCCGTTTGCATTGCGTGCCATATGTTTTCCATCCATATTGCGAATGACATATTTTACGCTGTCCCACTGGGAGGTGGCACCATCCAGGTTAATGGTCAGAGGCTCCTCTGGTATTTGTGTTCCGGTAA
This sequence comes from uncultured Prolixibacteraceae bacterium, assembly GCA_964558145.1. Classification (GTDB taxonomy): domain Bacteria; phylum Bacteroidota; class Bacteroidia; order Bacteroidales; family Prolixibacteraceae; genus UBA1413. The sequence continues at coordinate 1,717 of CAZLDP010000271.1, forward strand.
TCCCTTTGTACCTGCGTATGTTACTGATCAATTGAAGGTAAAACGCATCCTGGTATCCCCCTGCCATTGGTTCAATGTCGCGGGAGTATTCCTTGTTGGCAGCATCGCATAACATATATTCCCCATCCCAAGGTTGTTTATAGGCAATCCATTCGTTCCATCCTCCGACGGAAATCATTGGAGGATCAGCGGTTATGGCACGGTTCCACTGAGTCTGGAAAAAAGTCCCCCGGTCGACGTCCGATTCTATATTTCTCCTGGTTGCAGGATCCCAGCCGCGTCCCCAGTTTGTCCAGTTCGGGCGGGTCAGCGAAAAAGACATGGGCACCATCGGGTGGCTTGCAACCGTAACATTCATTACTTTTGACTGGGTGTGCAATGGTTGAGGAAAGGTCCATTCAATCCACGGGAAACCATCGGGGTAGACTGGGTCAAAAGGCCATTGAGGTTTGAAAAAATGGAAGAAGGCGCGTATATCTGACGAAAGATCGCCGGGCTTATATGAAGTGTCACTCCGTGATGCGGCTTCATTGAAGTCGTCGGCAGCATCGGTGTAGGCGATAATCAAGGGTTTCCCGTTCACCCTATACCATGTATCCGGAAAGCGTTGGGGCTGGTATAGTTCCCGGTATAGGTCCCTGACTGTCTGAAATGAGTGGGAATGGGTATAGAACACAACTTTGGGCGGATTCCATCCATTTTTTTGCATTTCATCAATAACAGCGCATATTTTTAAAAACACATTAACGTAAATAACGGCATTGGAGGTATCAAAATAGATAAAGTCAACACCTGCGGTCGTTAGCATTTGCAGTTGTTTACGGATAACCCATTCATCTTCCGAATTGTAATACCCCCAAAGTGGCTCACCCCAATAGTGTGCCTGTCCATTTGGGCTGATAACCGAATCGTAATGATTAAAATCAGTCAGTATTTTTATTCCATTTGGCAGAGCTGCAATTTTGGTGGCGTCGTAAATATCGGAAGCATAAGGCTGCCCTATCCACAACCAAAAGAACAAACCAACCTGTCGGTCCTTTTTATATGCAGAAATTGTACTGAAGCTGCGTCCGAAATGGTCGACTCCAACAATATTTAATCCGTTGTATTTTAGGTTTGCAGAAGGTTCAACTTTATTTATCCCATTATTATCCAGACTATCTTGTTTTGTCTGATTCCTATTATCCGGCTTTTCAGGTATGAGGGCTTTGGGTTCCGAACACCCAGCCACACAACTGCTTAAAAAAACAATACAAGCTATAATGAAAGGCATCTTCTTCACTTTGTATAATTTCTGATATTAAACCGATAGGTGCCGGAGCCTACTTCTAAAATGACATTACCCGTCTCTACATTTAACAGTTTTATTTCATTATTTCTGGTAACAAATTTTCCACTCTCGTTAATGTCATTCAGCTTTTTGGCAGGGAGATACAATTTGGCAAGGGTATTTGCCGGAATGGTTAGTTCTATGATCAATTGTTTTCCTTGTTTTCTCCAAGAAGTTTTAATAAGGCCTTTTACGGTATTTAGTTCCCCCTCTGCAAAATCCAATTCTTCAAATATTACAGGACGAAGGACAAATCTTTGGAATGCGGGATGCTGAATGTCCGGCTGAATTCCCAGTACATACTTATAAAACCATGAGTCCAGCGATCCCGTCATCGGATGGTTATGGGAGTTCATGGCATCCCCCGTCGCATATTCCCATCGTTCCCAAAGGGTCGTCGCCCCTTTTGAAAGCATATATCCCCATCCTGGATAGGTGGTTTGACTGGCAATTTTATAGGCTGTCTCAGCATAACCGTTCTCGGTCAGTGTTTCCAATAAATATTTCGTACACAGGTTACCAGTTGTCAGGTGATAGTCATGTTTTTTGACATCTTCCGCTAAATTCGAGGCAACGCGGGGAATGTTTTTACTGGCGACCAGCCCCATGTATAGGGCAAACGCGTTCGAGGCCTGGTTGTTCGATGCGTATCCTCCTGACTGTTCATTCCAGTACTCACGGTTAAAGGCAGCGGCAATTTCCGAGGCCATTTTTTTGTAATAGACAGCATCCGCTTCATTCCCGATAACCGAAGCCATTTCCGAAAGAATCCCGGCACAATAAAAAAGATAGCCTGTAGAAATCATTAATCCCGGAGTATCACGCGATACTCCTGACCCATTAGGATCCATCAGAAATTCCTTGGGAGGGCACCAGTCTCCGTAATAGCTGTAATTGACGATCCCGTTTTCTGTCCGGGAATAAAGAAAATCCACCCATTTTTTCATGCCGGGAAAGTGCTCCCGGACAACCCGTTCATCTCCATAAAATTCGTAACATTTCCAGGCCAGCAGGAGATAACTCGCAGAAACAGGATCTGCAGGTCGCATTCCAAAAAGAAAAGGCGCCACACAAGTGACTGAGCCATCGGGATCCTGGGTATCTGCCACATCATCGATAAACTTGGGATAGAACCTCGACATATCAAAATTGTAAATGGCCTGTTCAATCCTTACTGTCAGATCATTGAGCCATCCCATCCGTTCATCCCTCTGCGGACAGTCTGTGGGTACGCTGTGCAGATTGCTTGCCTCGGTATTGACTATCATCTGGTGTATATCGTTTAAAAGCGGGTTGCTGCACTTGAATTTCCCGGTGGGCCTGACCGCTGTGCGGACCACATGCACTATAATATCCCCT
>CAZLDP010000272.1:0-4405 GCA_964558145.1 uncultured Prolixibacteraceae bacterium
ACCAGCGGCCTCGTCGTCCCGAACGACGCGCGCTACCAACTGCGCCACACCCCGATAACCTTATTTGCAGCCAATGGCTTAAGGCGCCACAAAAATAATATTTTCGCCGATTCTAAAATCAATTATTTTTTGTTTTTCTTCAAATGGCTTAATTTGGCCTTTCATTAAAACAATTTTGTTATGTATCGTACATTTAAAACGCTTTCAGCTCTCGTTTTGCTGACGCTGACTTCCTTATCGGTCACAGCGGGAGACGATGCCCGGTTACTCCGTTTTCCCGATATCCGGAATGATCAGGTGGCTTTCGTCTATGCTGGGGATATCTGGACCGTGGGAGCCAACGGAGGAGAGGCCCGCCGGCTTACCTCCCACGAAGGTCTGGAACTCTTCCCCAAGATTTCACCCGACGGAAAATGGATTGCCTTTTCGGGTGAATATTCGGGCAGCAGGCAGATCTTCGTCATCCCTGCCGAAGGAGGAACCCCCCGCCAGTTGACATGGTATAACTCCGTGGGCGTGATGCCTCCCCGGGGCGGATATGATCATGTGGTGCTCGACTGGACCCCCGACAGCAGACAAATTTTGATCCGCGCAAACCGGACCACCTTCGGGGAGCGAAATGGCAAGTATTTCCTGGTTCCCCTGGATGGGGGCCTGGAGAAGCCTCTGCAAATTGTGAACGGCGGATTTGCCGCCTTTTCTCCCGATGGATCAAAGCTGGTTTTCACCCCTGTTGACCGGGAATTCCGTACTTGGAAACGGTATAAGGGCGGACGAGCTTCTGACCTTTGGATCTTCGACCTGAAAAAAAACACCTCGGAACAGATCACTGATTTTAAGGGTACCGACCAGCATCCCGTTTGGTGGGGCGATGAGATCTTCTTTGCCTCCGACCGCGACCTGAAACTCAACATCTGGAAATACAATGTCAAAACCAGGGAAACCTCACAGGTAACCACCCATAAGGAGTTCGACGTGATGTGGCCTTCGGGCAGCAATGGATGGCTGGTTTATGAGAACGGGGGATACCTTTACAAGCTTAACCTTGCATCAGGCACTGAAACCAAACTGACCATCCACGTCCGTTTCGACAATCCCAACCTGCTGCCTTACTGGAAAAATGTGAAAGATGACATTCATAGTTTTGCAATTTCTCCTTCCGGGAAAAGAGCTTTGTTCGACGCCCGGGGTGATATTTTCTCGGTTCCGGCCGAAAATGGCATTCTCGAAAACCTGACCCAAACCCAGGGAATCAGGGAGATCTTCCCCACCTGGTCGCCCGACGGAAAGTTCATTAGCTACATTTCCGACGTGACCGGTGAGTACGAGATTTTTCTGCTTGAGAATAAGAAAGGTGCTGAACCCCGGCAACTGACTTTCAACTCCTCAGCCTGGAAATACCAGCCCTTGTGGTCGCCCGATAGCCGCTACCTTTTATATTCCGATCGTACCCTGCGACTCCTTCTGTTGGAGGTGGCCACCGGGAAAATCACGGATATCGACAAAGCTTCCCTCAATGAAATCAGGACTTATGACATTTCTCCCGATTCGCGTTGGATAGCCTATACCAAAGAGGGAAGCAACTCCCAATCGGTCATTTGGATTTATGACATCGCCACGGGTAAAAAACAACCCTTGACCGAAGGGGTTTTCAGTGATGATGAGCCTGTCTTTTCGCGGTGCGGGAACTTTTTATTCTTCACTTCAAACCGCGACTTTAACCTTGCTTTTTCCAGTTTTGAATTTGATTACCTCTACAACCGGGCTACCCGGTTGTATGCGATGACGCTTAAAGCTGGCGGCCCCAGGCTCATCAAAGAAAAGAATGATGTGGAACCCGTGAAGGAAGAGAAAAAACCGGAGGGGAAGGAGAAGATTGCCACTGAAAAGGTGGAGAAGAAGGAAAACGATAAAAAGGAATCAGCCGCGCCGGCTGCTTCTGATGATGGAAAAGAGATAAAAGTGGAGATTGACTTTGAGGGAATCGGCAACCGCGTGGTCGCCCTTCCAGGAGAGGCCGGTGATTACCGGATTGCCGGAGCGGTGGAAGGCGGGCTCCTTTTTTTGAGCGGCGGTAAACTAATGAAATATAACATCGCCGACGAGAAAAACGAAGAGATCCTTGACAGGACCATGACCGCTGTCATCACTTCCGACGGCAAGATGGTAATGTACCGGTCGGGAGCGGACTTCGGAATTGTAAAGGTGGCTCCTAATCAGAAGAGTGGTGCCGGGAGAATCAATCTCGACCCGATGGAAATGAAAATCGATCCCCGCAAGGAATGGAACCAGATTTATGCCGACGGGTGGCGCATCTTTCGCGATTATTTTTATGTCGAAAACCTGCATGGCGTTAACTGGAAGGAAGTGAAGGAAAGGTACAGCGTTTTGCTTCCTCATGTGAGCCACCGCGCCGACCTTGATTACATCCTCAATGAAATTGTGTCGGAAAGCAATGCCGGTCACTCCTATGTCGACTGGGGGGATTTTAAAAGGGTGAAACGTGTGGAAGGCGGTTTGCTGGGAGCCGGGCTGGTTGCCGATGAGGCCGTGGGTCGCTACCGGATTGAGCGGATTTATCAGGGCGAAAACTGGAATCCCGCCCGTCGCTCACCTCTTACCGAAACCGGTGTAGATGTCAGGGTAGGAGACTATCTCCTCCGTATCGACGGCAAAGAGGTGACCCTTCGTGACAATCCCTACTTTTTCCTGGAGAACAAGTCGGGGAAAAAGGTGGAACTAACCGTGAATGCCAAACCGGAAATCAAGGATGCCCGTACGGAAATCATCCGGCCCATTCACAGTGAGTTGGAATTGTATGCCCTTAACTGGGTTAACCAGCGGCGTGAAATGGTTGACAAACTCTCGGGGGGACGCATTGGTTACATCTATGTGCCCAATACTGCCCAGGAGGGGAACAGGGAATTGTACAGGGGCATGTATGCTTATCACGACAAGGAGGCGTTGATCATCGATGACCGTTACAATGGAGGCGGGTTTATACCCGACCGGATGGCTGACCTGCTCGACCGGAAAACCCTGGTGTGGTGGCACCGCAACGGACTGGAACCCACCAAAGCGCCTGGAGTTGCCCATGATGGTCCCAAGGTCATGCTGATCAACGGCTATTCCTCCTCGGGTGGTGATGCCCTGCCTTACTTCTTTAAGAAGATGAACCTGGGAAAACTGATCGGCACCCGTACCTGGGGAGGTCTGATCGGTATTTCCGGCAATGCAAGGCTTGTCGATGGCGGCTATATCTCCGTGCCCCGCTTCGGAATCTACGATGAAAACAGCGAGTGGATCATTGAAGGCATTGGCGTCTATCCCGATATTGAAGTGGTCGACCGTCCCGAACGGCTGGCAAAAGGGGAGGACCCCTGTATCGAAAGAGCCGTGGAGGAATTGTTGAAGGAACTGGAGAAACATCCGGTGAAGAGGCCTGCCACTCCTAAATCGCCCGATCGTTCGGGATGGATCGGGAAGGAGATCAGATAAAAAAATCAGGTTAAGAACCTTTAAAAGCCGGCAAGAGAAACTCCCCTTGCCGGCTTTTTCATGTCGCTGACACCTTTACCACCGCTCCCGTTTTTCAGAACCTGGAATCTATTATACCCTTTGTTTTAAAAGGTTCCAGTGGAACAATGCAGCGATGGCCTTATACCCCGATCGTCTATTCCTGTTTTTCGATTGTGATCAGTTCCCTGAAAAGTTCCTTGTTCTCGTTGATCTTCGCTTCACTTCCATACACGCAGAAAATGTCCTGAGCCAGTAACTCCTTCACCATCGGACTCATCCCCTTGATGTCTTCCGCGGTGGTGGAGAGGATATCCTCTCTTTCCTGTTTCAGCATTTCGGGAGTGGTTTTTTCGAAATAGTACTGCATGGCGGCACGTCCTTTCTGGGAGGCCGATTTGGGTTGATCGATACGGGAAATGGTGCCGATGATAAAACGGGTCATTGTCTGTTCATCGGCCTGGAAGGATTCCAGGAAACCGGGGGTTGCTTTGTAATTGTCTAGTGTCTCTTTCAGGTTGGGATCGCGGTACGACATGAAAAAGGCATTGCCCGAAGGCGAAAAGGATGAATAACCGCCATAGGCGCCTCCCATTACCCGGATACGGGTCTGAAGCCAATCGGTACTGACGATCTGGTTCAGCACGCTGATTTTTCCATTCCATTCATACCCCAGTTTTTTAAAGTTACTGGCCTGAACCACATACTGAACCTTTGACGCAGATAAAAGGGCTTCGTTCCCTTTGTTGAGATTCATGTTCCAGGTTTGAAGCTCTCCGCTGCCTTCGGGATAATTCTCAGCACTTCTTTTCAACTCTCCCATAAATATCGGAAGTTCTTGGGGAGTGCAGGTCACCGATGCAAGCATATTTTTCCGGTTGAATAAAAG